>JAISRM010000056.1 GCA_031273645.1 Endomicrobium sp. | reverse complement strand
ATTTACCAAATCGTCGGCGTAAAAGGGGAGCATAAGCCCGTTTGTAGAAATGCAAAAAGCAATGTCTTTGTCTGCTTTTCTTATTTCATTCAAAGTAGATGATAAAGCTTTAAAATTTGCCAGCGCATCTCCGGGTCCGGCTATTCCTACGACCGTGAGATTTGGCATTTTATTTTTTACTTCTATAAATCTTTGCAACGCTTCCTGCGGGCTTAAAACCGCGCTTGCTATGCCGGGTCGCGATTCGTTTGCGCAATCGTATTTGCGAAGACAATAGTTGCAGGATATATTGCATGCCGGCGCAATAGGCAAATGCAGGCGGGCGTTTGTATGCGCCGCGCCGCAGTTAAAGCAAGGGTGTTTTAACGACAAAGGCGAAAGTTTAAAAGCGGAATTTTGACTTCCGGCAAAACCGGAATCTGAAATTAAAACCGGCGCGCCAATAAGTGTTTGTTCGTTTTTTGCGCCGTTTAAATTTTCGGTTTTTAAGCCGCCGTTTTCCTGTTTAAAATGTTTTTCAAAATTATATGCTCTGTAAGTGTCGGAAGTTTCTTTTATAAGAGCGTTTGTAATTTCGTCTAAAAGGTTTAAACTTCCGGCAAAACCGGCGTTTAAGCGCCTTTGTCCGCCTACTCTGTCGTGTATAGGAAAACCCGTTCTTATAAGCGGTATTTTTGTTTTCTCCTCTATCCTTCTTGCGTCTGAGCTTCCTATTAAAATATTGGGATGTAAATTGTTTACGGCTTCTTCAATTTCGCTAAAATCCGCATCGTCTGATATGTAAAAATCTTCTTCTGATTTTACAGCTGCAAGCTGTGAAATCTTTGTTTCAAGAGCGGGTTTTAAATCTTTGCACTTTGAACCTGTTGCGCAGATAACGGGTAAAATTCCGTTCTCAATGCAGCAGCAAGCTGCGGAGTAAACAAGCTCGGGTTCTCCAAAAATTGCCGCGCGCCCTGAGGCATTGTATTTGTGGCTGTCTATCATGGCGTCGATAATTCTCCCCTTTTGTTCTTCAATTTGCGCAGGTATTTTTTTGCCGCTTATTTTTGCGATTTCTTCAAAAAATTTTACGCTGTTTTCAAAGCCGACGGGCATAGGGATTTTGGTATAAGGCACGCCGAACTTTTCATACAGATAATGCGCCGCGCAGGAGTTTTGGCGGGTAAATATTCCTATGCTTAAAGTGTGTTTTGCTCCGGACATTTTTTTTATGTCGGAAAGTTTTGTTCCGCCCAAAGCCAGTCTTTCATATTTTTTCATATACGGTCTGTCCAGATTTTGCGATATATCCGGAAGCATAACGTATTTTATTTTCATCATATTAAGAGTTTCTTTTATAAATCTTATGTCGGCGCACGACATTTCGCACGGGATAATATTTATATAATCGTTATTTTTAGCTTTTTTTAAGACGAGAGTTTCAACTACGGCGCGCGCCGCGCTTTCAAAGCCGTCCGTATGCGTTCCGCTGTATCCGGCTGTGGATACGGGTATAAGTTTAACCTTTTTAATTTCTTTTTTTGGAATTTCTTTAATAATTCTGTTAATGTCTTCGCCGATGGTTTCAGCAAGACATGTGGTAAGTATCCCTACGGCTTTAGGATTGTAAAGAGCGATAAGATTTTTAATGCCTTTTATAAGATTTTCTGCGCCGCCGTAAACCGTTCCGTGTTCGTTAAGCGACGAAGAAGCTATGTCTATGGGTTCATTGTAATGCGTCGCCATATGCCGTCTGATGTAAGTTGAACACCCTTGCGAACCGTGAAGTATTACCATACAGCCTTCTATACCCATCAATGCCTGAGTTGCGCCCATAGGCTTGCACATTTTGCACGGATTAACGGTTAAGTTGACGTAATGGTTCTTCATGTGAATTAGACCGCCTTTAAAATTTTCCAAACGGGGCTGTTTATTGATTCGCTTATTTCTTTTGCAAAGTTCAACGCTCCTTCAAAACCCGCTAAAGCGTACTTTCTTTCGTGATTGTGGTCGCAGAAAGCCACGCCTAATTTATAAGCCAAAGGCCTTTCTTTTACTCCTCCGACCAAAATGTCGGCGCCTTTTTCAGTCAGAAATTTCTCAAGCTCGTAAGGATTTGCATCGTCGAGTATTACGGCGTCTTTGTCAACTAAAGATGAAATTATTTCATAATCGTCTTTTTTGCCGGTCTGCGTTCCAACGAGCACGGTTTGCATTCCAAGTTCTTTAAACTGTCTTATTAAGGAAATAGCTTTAAATCCGCCGCCGACGTAAATAGCGGCTTTTTTACCGCGCAAAAGAGGAATATATTTTTCAATCCCGGCTTTTGCCTGCGGCTTAAGTCGCGCGATAAGATCCTGCGTTTTTTGCAATATAGAGGGATCTTCAAAAATTTGCGCTATGCGTAAAAGACTTGCGCATGTATCGTCCATTCCAAAAAAACTTATCTTTATATAAGGTATGCCAAAAGACTCTTCCATCATTTTTGCAAGGTAAACCATAGAGCCTGCGCATTGGACGATGTTTAAAGCGGCGCCGGGCGCGTCAAGAATTTCATCGCATTTTGAGTCTCCGGTAAATTTTGAAATTACTTTTACGCCGATTTCTTTTAAATAGCCGCATATTATCCACATTTCTCCGGCAAGGTTGAAATCGCCCAATATATTTACCGAAGGAACGCTTGGCGTATTCTTATTTTTTATTTTTAAATCGCGGCTTTGCATTAACTGCATTAATGCATTGCATGCCGCTTTATAACCTTGCGTTTTTGTTCCTGAAAATCCCGGAGACTTTACGTTGATAACGTTTACGTCGTATTTGTCTTGCGCGTATCTGCAAACGCTTTCCACGTCGTCGCCTATTACTCCCACAATGCAGGTTGAATAAATAAAAATCGCTTTGGGATTATAATGTTTGCATATTTCGTCAATTGCCGCCGTAAGTTTTTTTACGCCGCCAAAAATTACTTCTTTCTCCGATAAATCGGTTGAAAAGCTGTT
>JAISRM010000003.1 GCA_031273645.1 Endomicrobium sp. | reverse complement strand
TTCCGCTGTTATTTCTATTGCTTCTGCCGCTTGTAATTTCCCAAAATTATTTATTTTATCTTGGCTTTCTATTGTTATGTCTGTTTCACTTGTTATATCGCCCCCAACCTCTATTTCACCCGCGCTTTCTATACGGATTTCACTGACATTGCTTACAAGCCCGCTGCCGCTTGCCGTCTTTACTCCTAAACCTTTTTCCGTAGCAATTATTTTTATTCTGTCGCCGTGGATACTTCCAAACGCCGCCGCGGATACCGCGTATTGCTTAAATTCTTCTTCTATCGGATCTTCTTCCTCTTCTCCCTCTAATTCCCCAGATATCATTTCGCCCGTTTCATAATTATATTCTATATTGCCCGTCTTGATTTCTACCCCTTTTCCTTTTAACTCGCCCATTATTTTCATATACCGGCTTATTATTTCTATCGCGCTGTTCGTTGCGTCTAATCCGCCGCTTCCTACCTCTATAAACCCGCTTCGCCCCATTGTAAAACTTTTTAGCGCTTCCTCAGCTATTACCGGCGACCCCGCAACTAAACTGACTTTGTTCGCGTTTATAAAACTCCCGCCGTTTATCGTTATCCCGTACGCGTTTGCTATTATTAAATCCGCAGCAGCCCCAGCTATTTCTACTGCGCCGTTTATCTGGCTGCGGCTTTTGTCTATCGACAGTATTTCGTTTAATATCACTTGCGCCGCGCTCTCTGTTAAATTCGGATTGCCCGCTATTTCTTCCCCGATTATCTCCGACTGCGCCGTCCCTATAGCGTTGTTTAACACCGCCCCGTTTGCGTCAACGTCGAATTTTTCATACTTATTATGCGATAACCCGTTGACATTGGGCGCCACTATGTTTACTATAGGCGTTGCGCTGCCCCCATGACTTACTATCGCCGGCCTCACCACTTCGCTGTTGTGCGGCAATATTTCCCCTCTAACTAACCCGATATTTGAAAATACTAACAATGCGCTGATAATTACGCTTAATAGTTTCCTCTTCATTTTCACCCTCCCAGCCGTAATAGAAATTTATATATTGATCCCTGCATTTTTCGAGTGGTCAAAACCCCCGTCCCTTTGACCACTGTTAAAAATGATCGTTTGGTTTAACTTCTGTTTCATAAGTCAGAACCGCCGCGCCGTCCCCGCCGTAATTTGAATTTAGATATTGATTATCGCCTGAACCCGCGTCAAAAGTTATTGTATCTTTTAAATACAGCCCGTAAAACGACGATGCTTCATAGCCTTGAAAAATATTTGTAGTCAGCAATACGTTTGAAGAATTTATTATGCTAAGCCCTCCGCCTGTACTTGTGTAGAAAAACCCGTTAAAGTTTACATTTAAATTGCTTGTGTTTTTTAAAGTCATGGCATAACCCAAATTATTGTGCATTGAATTATCATATACGCTTGAATTTGTAAGCCCTTCAATATATATGCCGCCGCTGCCTAAGTTGTCGTCGGATATATTGCCTTGCAGCGTTGAATTATCGGCGTTTATTACGGTTATTCCTGTGTTTGAATTATTGTTAACATAATTATTATATAAAAGTATTTCTGACAAATTTGAAGCATAAATGCCGCCGTATCCGCCGTTTTCATAAACCGTATTATTGCTTACGCTTGAAACGCTTATATTTGACAGATAAATTCCTCCGGCGCCAGACGAGGAAATATCGTTGTTGAATAATTTAATATTTGAAACGTTTTCAGCTCTGATCCCCTCATTGTTTGCATATATTATATTGTTTGAAACGCTTATATTTGAACCATGTATAATAATACCCGTTTGCTCATTGTAATAGATGTTATTTGCGTTTATCTGAACGCCGCCGCCTTGCTGATAAATTATGGCGTTTCCTTTGTTTCTGTCAACGGTATTGCCTGAAATAAGCGAATTTTGAGCATTTGACAGATATATGCCGTCTGAATCGTTTGTCGTAATTCTGTTTGCAGAAAATGTGCTTTCATAAACGCCGTTAAAAACAACTCCCCGTCCGGCATTAAAAGCAAAAATATTTTCGCTAAAAACCGTATTTTTTACATTGCTAAACATTGCGCCGTCGTTTAAATTATCTTCAATGCGGTTGTTTGTCCAATCGCCGCAGGAAACAGAAGAAGCGTATATTCCAAAATTGCCGCTGTTTAAAAAAGAATTATCCTGAATGCTAAACGTTGAAACGTTAAACATATATATCCCCGTTTCGTTTTCAGAAGCCGTATTGTCGTAAACAAAAACATTAGACGAGTTTTGCAATAAGACGCCGTTTTGACGGTTCTGCAATACAGTATTAGAGTTTACATAAAATTGCCCGACGCTGTCTGCAAAAATTCCGTTGCCGGTATTATTTATAATATTATTTCCTTCTATAAAAATTCTTTGCGACAAAGTTACGTTTATGGCGTTAGCGGCGTTTCCTTCTATATTGTTTGAGATCGCTATCGCTTCAAGCGCGCCGCTTAATGATACTCCAAAAGTTCCGTTTGAATTTACGTCATTATCGGAAATTTCCAAATACTGCGCGCCGTTAATTTCAATCCCCGCAGCAGCATTTGAGGCAAAAGCATTATTTATTATATTGCCGTAATTATATTGAACTGCATTAATTCCGTTTGCGCCGTTTAACTGCAAAACATTTAAAGAAACATAGCTTCCCGAAGAATTTATTATCTCAATGCCGTCTGTAAAATTTGACTCTATTTGATTGCTCAAAATCTGCATTTTTAGATCCTGCTGCGAAAAAATGCCGCTTGCGCCGTTGAAATTTATTATGTTGGCGTCTATTGCCGTATCGATTGAATTAAAAGACGACACGCCGTATAAGCCGTTGTCGGTCAATTCATTGTTTGATATATGCGTATTTTGCGCGCCGCTTATTTTTACGCCGATATTATTTGAAACGATTTTATTTGAAAGTATTTCGGCGGCGTTTGAATTTTCTGCAAATACGGCGGCGTTTGAATTTTGGGATAAAATATTTTGCTCTAAAACCGCCGAACCGCCAAAAATATGAATGCCTACGGCGTTTGAACTTATTATATTATTGTAGGCTGATACCGGCGTTTGCGAGTTTATTATTTTAATGCCCGCGCCAAAATTCGTAAAGCTGTTATTGTTAAACTCAACCGTTCCCGAAGAATTTGAAATTTCAAAAGCCGTCCCTGTTTTTGCATTGCCTTCAAATTCGATCGCGGCTACCGTCCAATTGCCGGCTTGCCAATTATCTGCCTTAAATAAAGTTATATCAGGCGCCGTAACGACAATGATCGGGGTTTGGTTTGATATAGCGCTGACGTCAATTTCCCTATAAAGCAATTCTTGAGCGCCTGCAAGCAAAACATTTTTAGCTTGATGTCCGCTTAAATCAAGCGTTTGGCTTTGATTATATACGCCGTCTAAAAAGAATAAAACCGCCGTGTTTGCCGAAACTTCTTTACTTAATTCAACGCCGTTTTGCAGACTTGCGGGATTTGCAAATGTCCCGTCGCCTAAGCCGTTTGGGCTTACTACGGTAAAATAATAAGGCTCTTCGTCTTCGTCTAAAACAACATCGTCAAAACGTTTTTGCCTTTCCTGATAAACCCTTACATGCATATCCCTTTGAACAATTTCGCCCATTCTGTCTTTTACATTATTAGAAGTTAAAACTGTTTTTTCAAAAGGATTTTTTGCCTGCAAAAGCGTTCTTAAATCAAAAGGAAAGCTGAGCGCAGCGCCTGCCTGCCAGCTTGCGCCTAAAAGCTGCTCGTCTTGATAGAAACTGTATGTTAAGGTCAAAAATTTTATAGGCTTATACTCTGCTCTTGCTTTAAAACCGGAGTAAATTCTGTCTATCGTTTTAGATTCAAAATAATAATATCCGCCAAAGAGCCTGAGCGCTCCTAAAATTTTAGGAATAGGAAGTTTAAAGCCCAGCTCAGAATCAAAACCGCGCATTGCTATCTCATAATAATATGATGCGGCTATATTGTGGTTTTCAAAAACATTGTAAATTTTTTCTAAAAAACGCCCGTCATTTCCAAACGGCAAATAACCGTTCAGCCTGAAATCAACGTAATTGCTTAAAAACTCCAGACCCGCGCCCGCCTGATTATAATCATTTGACAAAAGCGATTTTCTTGCGTCGTAATACGCGTTTACGCCTATTATTGAACCGCCGGCAAAATTTTGCAAAAACTTACGATAGCCGACGCCTATGTTAAATTCGTTTTCCGCGCTTTCAAAAATGCTTTTTCCCGTCACGCTTGCGCGCGGAGCAAGAAAAATAAAAGAAGTATTATTGCCTGCTACGGGCAAAACTAAATCAATATAGGAGTCGTAATTATTATCGGGCGCATAATTTGCGCCGGCGGTTAAATCGCCCGCAGACGGCAGCGCTTTAGAAAGCGAAACGCTAACGCAAAATACAGAAATCAACAATAACAATAAAATTACCTTTTTCATTTTAAAAATAAATTTTCCCCTCAATGTTAAAATAGAAAACATTACCCTCATAGGCTAAATCGGAACGATTAAGTATCGCTCTGCTCCAAACTCCGTTTACATTAAAATATTTTGAGTTATAAGAAACGCCTGCGCCGCCGCCGGAAAGCTGGTAATCTTTGCCGTAAGCTGCGTGACGCGCGTATCCGCTGTCAAAAAAAGCGCTTATTTTTGTTGCAGACAGCAAATTAAAGAAACCGTTTCTTTTAAAAATCTCAGACAAATTAAAACTTAAAGTATTTTTTACATATGCGCCGCTGTCGCCGCTAACGCTGCCTTCTTTAAACCCTCTGACAGAACTCTGCCCGCCGATAGCCGTTTGCTCGGACGAATATAAAATATCCGGCGAATACTGAGCGTTGAGCGCTAAAGAATAATTTAATGTAAAAGAAGTAAAAGGAACTTTGAAATACTGCATATATTGAGCATATAAAGATACTGAATAAAACTGCCCCTTTGGAGAATTTAAAGACTCGGGAGTATTTTTGACAGCGTCAAAACAATCTAATCCGCGGTTATAAGAAACTTTTGAATAGACATTGCCGCCGTTTAAACTTTGCGTGTGCGTAAGAAATACAGAAGCTATGCTGAGTTTTCTGCTTGAAACATCTACTTTTTCGCCTGCAACATTATTAACCGTTTCTTTTAAAGAACCTTCTGCTCCGGCTGAAATTTTATATCCATCAGAGCGTTTTATAATAGTCTCAAGACTTATATTACTGTTTTTTGTCGCGCCGTCGGTCGTGTAATCTCCTACGGAAAGCCCTGCGGGAACTGAATAATCGCTGTAAAAAGAAGACGCCATAAAAGTAAAATATCCGAAAGGAATGCTAAAAGAGGCAAAATAATTGTTTGAAGATTTATCTTTATCTATGCCGTCAATATTTCTTGAATAACTAAACGATATATTGTCGTTCAGCATTAAAAGATTGTCGGCAGAAATTGAGGAATTGCCCCTGTAAAGACCGTTGCTCTGCGCGCCGCTGTTATCTGCGCCTAAAGAAATGATAAATCTGTTTTTGGCATTGTTTGTAATTTCAACAACAGAATAACCGTCTTTGTCTCCGGGGACAATTGTTAAGACCGCATTGCCTGTCGAAAGGCGGTTCATTTGCTCAATGCCTTGGTCTAAATCTTTAATATTTAAAAGGCTGTCTTTTGCAAAAGGGTAAAACGAGAAAGATTGCAGCGCCTGCGCTAAACGTCCGTATTTGCGTCCGCTTTTACGTTTAAAGGCGAGTTTTTCAATATTTCCTTCAAAAACGGGATATTCAAGAATATCCCGGGAAAAAGCTTCTGAATCTATATAAACCCTTGCAGACGAATATCCTGCGGCAAGAAATATTTGCTGTATTTCATTTTGAAGCGCCGTTATATCGTCATAACTCATAGGAATATTTTTATATTTTGCCGTCAATTTATTGATTTTTCTCCAAGATATGCCTCTTACGCCGGAATGTTTGACTATTATTTCTTTAAAAAGTTTTTTCACCGACGAAAGTTTTTGTTCCGGCGGACTTTGCGGGGTTTCTTTTTCTTTTGAAATGCTCGTTCTGTTTTGAATTTCAAACTGCCTTAAGCGGTCTTGATAATAGGCGTCAATATTTCTTTGAATTTCGTCGGGGCTTTGCGCTCCGAAAAGATTTATATTAACGGCTGATAAGATAACCAAAGTGATAATCGTTTTAATTTTCATAATCAAATTTTAGAACTATGATCTCTGCGCGTCTGTTGTTTTTTCTGCCGCGGTCAGTTGCATTATCCCCCGCAGCGTTAAGCGTGCCAAAACCGGTAAAATGCAGCCTGTCTTTCTCTATGCCTTGTTTTAAAAGAAAATTATATACAGACTCCGCCCTTTGAAAAGACAGCCGGCGGTTTGCTTTTTCAACTCCGCTTGAATCTGCATAACCTTCTATGACTATTTGATTTTCAGGAAATTTTTTGATCAAAGATGAGAAATTTTCAAGTACTTTAACTGCGGCAGGCTCTAAATTGCTTTTTGAAATGTCAAAAAAAACTTTATTTTTAAACACTACGGAATACTTTGGATTTTTAGCCGCCTCAGAAAACGCAGGCGGATAATGAAATAAAAGAAGAAGCGGGATAATTAACAATAACGCTTTCAGTTTCATGTAAAAATCATAGCAATTTTTGAAAATAAATTCCCAATTTTAAGAGGTGTCCCAAAAAAGCATACAAAAAAGACACAAAAAAAGGGAGCAAAAAAAAAGCAAAAAAAGCATTTGACTTTTGGGGATTAATATAATAGAATTTTTGGATTAATACTCGATATGATTAGAGTTTGTTTGTTATGTTTTGCGGAAATTAATCATTCTAACTCATTCTAACCAATAATATTTCTTACTTCTTGATTCTTCTTGCTTATTGCTTGGCTTTGCTGTTTTATCCCCGTTGCGCCGGACTCTTCCGAAGTTCTCATTGCTGACCGTTTTAACCTTATGAAGATTTTCTGATTCGCCGGACAAATTATCCGGAAATAAAATTTCAAACGTGAAAAAACGCGCGAAATTTTTATCTGCATTTCAAACAAACCCAAATTAAAACGAGTAATTTAGTCGTATTTAAAAGGGGGATGTATGAAGAAATTTGTACGCGTAGTTTGCTGTATTGCAATTGCGGCGGCAGTTGCGGCGGGAACGTCTTATGCCGAAGGCGCCGAAAGCTCAATAAGCAGAGTCTATCTTGGAGGAAATCTTTCAGTAAATTTTAAAGATTTTTCTTACAGCGATTCCAACGCTTCCAAAAGCAACGATAAATCGCTTTCCGACATAAGATATGATGCGGTAGCCGGTTACAGATTAGGTTCAAGAGTAAGAGCTGAAGCTCAATACATGGTTATGACCCAAAACAGTTTTAAGACAAACTCGACCGACAGCACCGTTGAGTATAAGTCAAGAGGCGTTTTTGCAAATCTCATATTTGATTTTTGGGACATGCAGGAAGCCTGCGTTACGCCTTTTATCGGAGCCGGCGCCGGAGTCGGTTCGCCTAATCTTAACGTAAGCTACAAAGGCATAAAAGATGAAGTTAATAAAAACGGTTTTTCATGGCAGCTTCAGGGAGGGATGAATATAAAGATTATGAAATCTCTGATGGTAAACGTTAAATATACATATCTTTCGCTGCCGAATGTGAAGATAAATTCGTCGTCGATTAAGGATATCAAGGCCGAACTCAGCAAAGGCGTTCAAGCCATAGGGGTCGGATTGACCGTACTTATATAATTTAAAATGCGACGTACAGGCTCAAATATAACGCCGCGCCGCAAAGCATTGCGCATTTTTCTAAATCATTTGCGTTCTACGCTTAAAAGCGCGGCGTTATCCGTCATTTTGCGCAAAACTTCATTAAAGCCGTTTATGTCAGTTAGAGAATTAAACGCCGCTCTAAGCTTTGCGGCATTAGGCATGTCTTTAACGTAATAGTGAAAAACTTTGCGCATAATTACAAGTCCTTTTTTTTCGCCGTAATGTCCGGCCGCAAGCAGCGCGTGTTTTTTTAGCCATTGTATTTTTTCACTCGTCGAAGGTTCCGGAGGGAAAACGCCTTTTTGAAGAAATGAATTTAATCTTGAAAAAATAGAGTAATTTCCCAAAGCTCCTCTTCCTATCATAAGACCGGCGCACCCCTTAATCAAAGCAAATCTCTTTGCAGTCTCTGCATCAGTAATGCCTCCGTTTGCAATTATCGGTATTTTAGCGCAGGCGCACGCCTCTTCAAAAGCCGCTATATCAGGCTCTCCCGAATGTCCGTTTGAAGCCGGCCTTGCATGTACGGCGACCATTTTAATTCCGGTTTTTTGCGCTATGTCTATAATTTCTGCAGATACGTTTTGTCCGGGAACAAGACCTATTCTTATTTTTACGCTTACCGGAACTTCGGAGTTTTTTACCACAGCTTCAAGTATCAAAGCCGTAAGCTTTTCATTTTCAAGCAGCTTTGCGCCGGCTCCGGCTTTAGCTATTTTTCTCACCGGACAGCCTAAATTTATATCTATAATATCGGCTCCCATAGAACTGACTATCTTTGCGGCTTCTCCCATAAAATAAGCGTCCCCGCCAAATATCTGTACGGCAACGGGACGCTCTTTGTCGCGCATAAGCAAAAGTTTTTTTGTTTTATCGTCGCCGTAAACCAAAGCTCTTGCGGAAACCATTTCGGTATAGACAAGACCTGCGCCGCCTTCTTTTGCCAAAAGCCTTAAAGGAAGATCCGTAATTCCCGCCATAGGCGCAAGAATTATATTATTAGTTAATTCGACATTTCCGATTTTTAGTTTATTCATTGTTAAAAAGAGGCCGCATTTACGCCCAGTTTTCAAGCCGCAGCGACGGGTTGGATTTAAAAGAATCCTGCGGATACTTAAGTCCGCAGACTTTTTGTTTAAAGTAAGCCGCGCATCCTATCATTGCGGCATTGTCGGTGCAGTAACTAAGAGACGGGATAAAAACTTTTATTTTATTTTTTTT
>JAISRM010000220.1 GCA_031273645.1 Endomicrobium sp. | reverse complement strand
AAGAACTTATCTTGTTACTTCAAACGTAACCGGAAATTTCAGCGAAGCCGTTAAAGAGCTTGAAGGAATATTAAACGAAAGATACAACAACGACGACGTCCACTGCGTAATATCGGGAGAAATGCTTGCAATGAAAGAAGCTCTTTCTGAAGTCGGTTTTGCTTTGGGGCTTGGCGTTATAATAATTTTTATGATTTTAGCGTCGCAGTTTGAATCTCTTTCGCAGCCGCTTTTGGTTATGACGGCGGTTCCGCTTGGAATAGTGGGCGCGGTGTTTGCTTTATTTATTTCAGGTCAGTCCATAAACGCCATTTCAATGCTTGGGTTTATCATGTTAGTGGGAAACGTCGTAAATATTTCAATTTTGCTTATAGACAGGTTTAACATAATGTATGCCGCAGAAAAAGAAAAAGAAAAAGTTACGGGCGTTAAACTCGGCGTGCTTGATTTAAAAAAGCATATCGTAAAAACCACAGTTGACCATGTGCGCCCCATTACCATGACGACTCTTACCACAATTACGGGTCTTATTCCCTTAGCCATAGGTTTTGGCGGCAAAGAATCGACAAATCAGCCTATGGCGATAGCCGTCGTAGGAGGTCTTTCTTTTGCTCTTGTTTTAGCTTTGATTTTTGTTCCTTATATTTATCTTATCACAAAAGGCATGAGAAACAGAGAAAACGAAGAACTTTTTTTCCCCGACGCAAACGCCCCCCAAGACGACTGGTCAAGAGAACGGTTGGGGTATTGACCGCGTTTGCTAAAAAATCCTGTCAGACAGCATTCGGCTGTTTTATAAAAACAGACGAAGTCTGAAAAAGAATAATGTCAGAAACTATATTAATTTTAAAAATGGATCCCCGTTTTCACGAGGATGACAGAAACAAAACAGACACTGGCTGCTTCATAAAACAGACGAAGTCTGGTTTGTCATTCCCGCGTTTTTAATATTCTTTATTTCTTAGCAGCCTGCGCTCGAGTGTTTTTATCGGGTGGGAATCCATTCCCTCAGTGTTGTCATTCTCGCGAAAGCGGGAATCCACGTTTAAATAAATTCTTTTTACATTATGTTTTTAAAAGAAATAATGTCAGAAACTATATTAACATTAAAAATGGATCCCCGCTTTCGCGAGGATGACAGACTTCGTCTGCAGGCTTCGCCTGTTTTTCAAGCTTTCTCATTCCCGCGTTTTTAATATTCTTTATTTCTTAGCAGCCTGCGCTCGAGTGTTTTTATCGGGCGGCAGACTCCGTCTGTTTGTCTGTGTCTGTCATTCTCGCGAAAGCGGGAATCCACGTTTAAATAAATTATTTCTACATATAAGTTCTTCCGACTTTATTTGAATAATATGAAGAAAATATAATTTAATAAACAGCAACGTGGATTCCCATTTTCATGGGTTGATGACAAAACAAAGACAAAAAACAGAAACACTCGTTGTCATTCCCGCGTTTATTCATAAGCAGTCTGTGCTCGAGTGTTTTTATCGGGCGGGAATCCATATTTGATAAATCATTCCGTTTGTCAGTGTTGTCATCGATCCATACGAAAATGGGAATTTGCATTAATTGCAAATAAAAAAGAACAAAAGATAAAATGCTTTTGTTCTTTTTTTATTTTCTCAAAACACATCAAACATATATGTAATAAAAAATAATGCTTGACAAAAAATAAAACATTCAGTAAAATATTCGCAATTAAACATATATATTAACTATGCAATAAATTAGGAGGGGTGAGAAAATGAGATTAGAGTACATAATAAAAACGTATTTAACGCATTCGTTAGCTAAAAAAGCAGTTTCAACGGAACGAATGTGTAAGGTTAAAATAAAAGTATAAATAAAGCAGTAATACTATCGTATAAATCTCACAAAACAAAAAATAACACACGAAGTGTGAAAACACAAAGGAAAAAATAAAATGAAAAAAATTGTATTAGCATTATTTACCGTTATAGCATTGGCAAGCGTCTCTTTTGCGGCGCCTAAGTATTTTATAGGAGCAGGATTTAATATTAATTCGTCAAAAAATTTGGTAACAGGCGAAAATCCATGGACTGGCGATTCTGAAGGTATAAAAAAAGGAAGCGAGTTCGGTATTACGCCCACATTTGGATATATTATAGACGATAATTCCGATGTTTCTATAAGCGTTGGATATTCTTCTTTCAAATATGAGAACATCTACTACGACGCAGCTCTGGATACAGTATTTGAACATACCGATAAATATGAATCTTTTTCCGTTGGCGTAGGTTATGAAAGACTAATTCTTTCCGCAAAGAATTTTTACTTTTATATTTGGGGAGGTGCAGAATATGCTACTCAAAAATACGGCGAAAGCAAAGCGGGATATAATATCAATTTCAATATAACGCCTAATGTTCAATATGGTTTAACGGATAATATTTACCTTTTTGTCAATCTCAACTTCTTAAGTCTTAATTATGACACGGGAAAATATACCGGAGACGATGATGAAAATTATCATGATTTCAGTTTCGGCGTTGATACCAATGACGTTTTAACCGTAGGACATGACAGCCCGGTAACTATAGGCGTTTCGTATTTATTCTAATTTATAAAAAAGGAGTTTTCTTAGGCAGGCGGTTATCTGGAGTCGCCTGTCAATATAATAAAACATCATGCGTTTGACCGGCATATTGCCGGTCAAACGCAGTAATAAAAAAGGGGTTAAAAATGAAGAACATTGCAAAGCTATTTGCAGTTGTTGTATCTGTTGTTATTGCAGCATCCTCGTTGTCCATTGCCGCAGACAAGAAAAAATATCCTTTAGGCGAAGTTGAAATTCCCACCTTAAACGGAGCAGTATGCACGGCGGCCGCTTACATTGCTTATGAAAAAGGTTTGTTTGAAGAAGAAGGCGTAAAAGTAACGCTTACAAGCGGGCTTTCTTTTGAGCTTACAAGAACGCTTTTGGCAAGCGGCAAAGCTCCGGTCATTCACGGAGATTTTCAATTTTTCCCTGCAGTTTATAACGGAGTTCCGGTAAAACTTATAGGCGGCATTCATTACGGCTGCATAAAAGTTTTGCTTCCTAAAAATTCTGACATTAAAACCGCCGCAGACTTAAAAGGCAAAACGATAGGCGTTGACGAAATAGGCGGAACGCCGATGTCGGTTGTGTCGGTAATTTTAGGAAATGCCGGCTTAAACCCGCAGACAGACGTAGTTTGGAAACCTTACCCCAACGATCAGCTTGTTACCGCCGCGCAAAAAGGCGAAGTTGACGTTGTTGCCGCTTGGGATCCGTTTGCCACGCTTTTATCAAGGCAGGGCTTTACGGTTTTTAGCGATATTGCAGAAGATAAATTGTTTGCCGGAAAATTCTGCTGCTTCCTTTTTGCTTCCTCAAAAGTTCTAAAAGAAAATCCAGCCCAAATAGCCGCGCTTTTAAGAGGTTACTACAAAGGCGCGCAGTATATAGCAAACAACACAAAAGAAGCCGCTCAAATAATAGTTGATAAAAAATATGTCGGCACCGACGACGTCGCTCTCGTTGAGGAATTGCTTGCGCATTATAAATATCCCGCTCATCACGAACCCGGATTTAACGCAAAAGCCAAAGACGACGCCGTTTATTTTGCAAAAGAACTTACTAAAACCGGATATTTGCCAAAAGATCTCGACGCGCAAAAATTTATAGACGGCATTTATTCCGACCTTTTTGAGACGGACAAAAAAGATAACAAAGAGCATAAAACCCATTAAAATATAACCCATAAGCAAAAGCCGTAAATAAAGCGGCATTATTTGCGCTGCGGGTTTTTGCGGCTTTTGCTTTTTTGGAAAACCGGTTTAACTATGAACGATGAAAAAACATACGCTTTAAAATCTAAGAGGATAAAGTGGTTTGAAAACCCTTTAATTTCCGAAGATAAAGTTTATTGGAAACCAAAACGCGCAATATGGTTTTGGCTTGCCGTTTTGTCTTTTGCGGCAGCTTTTGGCGTAAACGTTTTTATTGCGCCGCTTCAGGAAACGCAGATTTTGCCGTATAGAATTTTTTTAGCGTCGGCGGTATTTTTGCTTTTGTCTTTGCATGCGGCGGCTTTGAGAAACCCTTTTTTAAGAGCAAAACTGTATCACTATTGCCAATTTATTTTTGCTTTGGGAATTTTTCTTTCAGTTTGGGATTTGCTTACGGACAAAACGTCAGTTTTACCCGTTCCTTATTTTCCAAGCGCAGCTTCCGTTTTACAGGTTATGGTTTTAGATCACGCCTTAATTTTAAAAAGCGCGCTTTATTCGCTCAGACTTTTTTTTGCCGGTTTTTTAACGGGAATAGTTTTAGGCGTTTCAAGCGGAATTTTAATCGGCTGGGCAAGGCAATGGGATTATTGGCTTTCTCCTATCATAAAAGTAAGCGGAATTATTCCGCCGGTCGTATGGATACCTTTGGCGCTTTCAATTTTGCCCGGCAGTTTTTCAACCGGCGTATTTTTAATTTTTGCAGCCTCGTGGTTTCCGGTGGCTTCAATGACGGCAAACGGAATATCATCGACGCCTAAAAAATATTTTGAAGCCGCGCAGACTTTTGGAGCGCAAAAAAAATATCTTTTATTTAAAGTCGCCGTTCCTCACGCCATGCCAAATATTTTTATGGGAATTCTTACGGCTGCGGCATTTTCTTTTACAACTTTAATAGTGTCGGAAATGATAGGCGCAAAAGCGGGTTTGGGTTTTTACATCAACTGGGCTAAAGCGTGGGGCGCTTATTCAAAAATGTATGCCGCGATCGTAATAATAGCTTTAGAATTTTCAGTAATACTTTTGATAATAGGAATATTTCGCAGGCGCGTTTTGCGCTGGCAGAAAGGAATAGTTAAATGACGGAAGTTTTAATAGACATTAAAAATGTAAACAGAATATACAGAGACGACGCCGGTCATAAAATTTACGCTTTAAGAAACGTAAATTTGCAGATATTGCGCGGCGAAATTATATCTTTTATAGGCCCTTCGGGCTGCGGCAAAACAACTCTTTTAAGATTGCTTGCCGGTCTTGATAAGCCCCAAAGCGGCTCTTTGTCTATTGAGGGAAAAATTATTGATAAGCCTCATTTTGAGCGCGGATTTATTTTTCAGCAGCCGGCTTTATTTCCGTGGAATACCGTTGAAGAAAACATATCGGCGCCTCTTAAAGCCAGAAAAATCTACGCTGAAAATAAACATAAGGCGGCGCGATACATAAGCATGATGGGGCTTGCGGGTTTTGAAAAATCTTATCCTCACGAACTTTCCGGCGGAATGGCGCAAAGAGCGGCCATTGCAAGAGCTTTGCTCAGCGAGCCTAAAGTTCTTTTGCTTGACGAACCTTTAGGCGCGCTTGACGCTTTTAAAAGAAGCGAACTTCAAAATAATCTTATAGAAATTTGGCAAAAAACAAAAACGACGATGGCGCTTGTAACGCACGACGTGGACGAAGCGGTTTATTTAAGCAGCCGCATAGCCGTTATGACGTCGCGTCCCGGAAAAATAAGCAAGATTATTAATGTGGAGCTTGGGCAAAACAGAGACAGGAACGACGACGGTTTTATAGCTTTAAGAAAAGAAATTCTTAAAGAGCTTCGTCTTGCGTCCATATCTCCTCAGCCGGAATACAATATATAAAAACGGCAATTAACGTTTAAGCGTTAAAGCTGCGCTAAAAAAAGGGGTTCATATGAGCAAAAAAAAATTAAGCACATTGGCTTTGCATGCGGGCTACGATTATTCAAAGAGTCTCAAATCAAGAGCGGTTCCGATTTACGCTACGACGAGCTTTGTTTTTGACAGCGCGCAAAACGGCGCGGATTTGTTTGCAGGGAAAGCCGAAGGTTTTATTTACAGCCGCATTCACAATCCTACCACGACGGTTTTAGAAGAAAGGCTTTCGGCTTATCACGGCGGTTCTGCGGCTATGGCGGTAGCAAGCGGCTGCGCTTCAAATGCGCTTTTATTTTTGGGGCTTGCAGATTCCGGCAAAAAAATCGTTTCTTCGCCTCATCTTTACGGAAGCACGTTTAGTTTTTTATCGCATAATTTAAAAAAGTTCGGCGTCGCAGTGGAATTTGTCGATGTGAACGATGAAAAAGCTTTAAGGGCGGCGATAGATAAAAATACTCTTATGGTGTATGCCGAAAGCGTCGGAAATCCAAGCGGTTACATTTTAGATATTGAAAAAGTTTCAAAAATATCTCATGGATACAATATTCCTTTGGTGGTTGACAATACCGTTACTCCGCCGCCTTTACTAAATCCTTTTGAGTACGGCGCAGACATTTTAACTTATTCTCTGACAAAACTTATCGGCGGGCACGGCACGCATATCGGCGGAATGATTATAGAAAAAGGTGATTTTGACTGGGGCGCAAATCCTGTTTTTACAAATTATATCAATGCGCCCGACCCGACGGCAGAAGGAACAAATTTTTGGGAAGTTTACGGAAAACCTTTTTATAAAGAAGGAAAAAGCGCCGTTTTAATAAATAAGCTGCGCGGCGACGTTTTGCGCGGTATCGGGGCGACGCTGTCGCCTTTTGGCGGGCATGAATTTTTAAAAGGTCTTGAAACTTTAAATCTGCGCGCGATAAGACAATCGGAAAGCGCTAAAATTATCGCCGAATATTTGTCAAAGCATCATAAAATAGGGTGGGTGCATTATTCCGGTCTTAAAGACAGCCCGTTTTACGATCTTTCGCAAAAATATTTTCCTAAAACAGGTCCCGGCGCGGTATTTAGTTTCGGGCTTAAAGGCGGTTACGAAGCTGGAGTAAAATTTATAGATAATTTGGAAGTATTTTCAAATCTTGCTAATATTTTAGACGCAAGAAGCCTTGTAATACACCCTGCTTCAACAACGCATTCCCAGCTTAAAGGCAAAGCTTTGCTTTCAGCTGGCGTTACGGAAGATTTGGTCAGATTTTCAATAGGTCTTGAAGACGTTGACGATTTGATAGAAGCCATCGATAAAGCGCTATCCATAATTTAACAGGCGAAGCCTGTTTTATGGGATTGGCAGATAGTAAACTCATACGAAGTCTCTGCAGATGTCGTCTGTCGTATCAGAATGTCTTTCGGTCTGTCATTCCCGCGTTTTTAATATTCGTTCTTCCTAAGCAGCCTGCACCCGAGTGTTTCTATCGGGTGGGAATACAAGTTTACTAAAAAATTCTGTCAGCCGAAGTCTGCAGACGCAGTTTGTTATCTTTCAGTTTGTCATTCCCGCGTTTTTAATATTCGTTTTTCCTAAGCAGCCTGCGCCCGAATGTTTTTATCGGGTGGGAATCCAAGTTTACTAAAAAATTCTTTTTACAGCCTTCGGCTGTTTTATGGGATTGGCAGATAGTAAACTCAGACGAAGTTTCTGCAGATGTAAGTCTGTCGTATCAGAATGTTTTTTGGTTTGTCATTCCCGCGAAAGCGGGAATCCAAGTTTGCTAAAAAATTCTTTTTACATTTCGTCTTTAAAAGAAATAATGTTAGAGACAATATTAATATTAAACATGGATTCCCATTTTCATGGGAATGACAGACACAAACAAAACAGGCGCAGTCCGTATTCCATAAAACAGGCGCAGCCTGTCCCATTTTCATGGGAATGACAGACACAAACAAAACAGGCGCAGTCCGTGTTCCATAAAACAGGCGAAGCCTGTCCCATTTTCATGGGAATGACAGACACAAACAAAACAGACGCAGTCCGTGTTCCATAAAACAGGCGAAGCCTGTCCCATTTTCATGGGAATGACAGACGCAAACAAAACAGGCGCAGTCTGTATTCCATAAAACAGGCGCAGCCTGTCCCATTTTCATGGGAATGACAGATACAAACAAAACAGACGGAGTCTGTATTCCATAAAACACACGAAGTGTGTGGAGGAGTAAATATGTCAAAAATAATTGAGTATGTCGATTATGCCAAAGCTTCGCCGGAAATAAAAGCCGCTTACGATAAGCAGGCGGACTCAAACGGCGGATACGTTACCAACATGAAAAAGACGCTGTTAAATAATCTGCCGTCTTATAAAGCTTTAATGGAATGGTTTCCTTTGCGCGCAGAATTGTTAAAGTTTATCAGCGAAAAAGAATTTGCGGTTTTTTGTCATTCAATATCTTCTGAAAACGATTGCCTTTTATGTTCGCTGTATTTTAGAAAAGAACTTTCAGAACTCGGGTTTGACTTAAACAATTTGGAATTTTCCGATAGAGAACTTTTGCTTGAAAAATATGCAAAAGCCATAGTTAAAGACGCAAACAACGTTCCCGTTTTACTTTTTGACGAATTAAAAAAAGTTTTTTCTCAGGAACAGATAGTAGCTTTAACTGCATTTGCGTCTATAATGATTGCGACCAATTTAATAAATAAAATTTTAAAAGTCGAACTTGACGGCGATTTGATTGCATATATAAAACAATAAACAAACGGAGCGTAAAATGGGCGAATTTAACAATAAAACCGTATTTATCACAGGCGCGGCAAAAGGGCAGGGGCGCGCTGTGGCTTTAGCTTTTGCAAAAGAAGGCGCAGATATAGCCGCGTTTGATTTAGGCGAAAAAATATCTTATCCGTCTTACAATAGGGCAAGCGGAAAAGATTTGGACGATTTAAAAAAAGAAATAGAAAGTTTAGGCGTAAAATGCGCGGTATTTGCCGGAGACGTCCGCAATTTCAAAGACGTTGAAAACGCAGTAAGCGGCGCGGTCAAAGAATTTGGAAAAATAGATATTTTGTTTAACAATGCCGGCGTAGCAGCCTACGGATATTCTTGGGAATTGACGCAGGAAGAATGGAGCGCGGTTATAGACATAAATTTAACGGGAGCATGGCTTGTAGGAAAATACGTTATACCTCAGATGATAAAACAAAACTACGGCGTGATAATAAATAATTCTTCAGTCGGCGGTTTGAGAGGGTTTAACAGATTGTCCCATTACTGCGCTTCAAAATGGGGCATGACGGGGCTTACAAAAAGCTGGGCGATAGAGCTGGTCAAATACAATATAAGAGTTTTAAGCATTCATCCGACGGGAGTAAACACTCCGTTTAACGACGGACTTGCCGAACTTGAAGGCAAAACAAGAGAAGAAGTCGCGCAGGCTTCAGCCGGAAACTTACAGCCGGTCGCATGGATAGAGCCTGAAGACGTGGCAAATTCCGTTTTGTTTTTAGCGTCTGATAAAGCCGGACGCGTTACCGGCAGCCAATTCGTTTTAGACGCGGGACTGCTGACAAAATAATATAAAATTTAGAAATACAAACAACTGGGAAGCCCTTAAGAATATTCTTGAGGGCTTCCCAGCTGTATTTCAAAACGTCATGAAATTTATCGCGCGCAAATATAATCAAAGATTTGCGTTGTCTTCACGATTGACAAAATGTAGATTATAATATACAATACTCTATCAAAGCGGGCGTTTACGAGATAAAAATTGATTTTTAGAAGATATTATACGACGAAAGGCGGTAAGATTGTTGTAGCGTGCAAAGATTGCCAAAAGAATGTAATAAAATAGCAAAAGAGATCAAAGCGTCAATCGGAGAGGGGCTAAAATGAGAAAAGAAAACTTAGCGTTAAGCGATTTTGATGAAGATTTTGCCGCAAGTCTTAAAGACAATCCTAAAAAACTCTCTAATTTCATAAAGTTTATTATTAAAAAATATGAGAAAGACGGGGATTTTGGAACATTTCTTGAAGGCGTAAACATTGTAGCGCGCGCTACAAAAGGAATGACGGAAATTAGTAAAGAGACAAAAATCAGCAGAGATACTCTATACAAGGCATTTTCCCGCAAAGGCAACCCTGAGGCAAAGACTTATTTTGATGTTCTTAAAAGCATAGGAATAAGAATTCACTACGATTATGCGCCGAAGTATTAGGATTTTTTTTATATAAACAATATAATAACAAAATTTTTATATATGAAATTGCGGCGCAGGTAGGCAGATTTGCTTTTAAAACTCAGCTCCTGCATTAATTTATAAAACTTTATGCAATACAAAATACAAAATAAAAAATTTGCAGCAATTATAGTATCTTTGGCGGTTATAGCGATTATTTTGTTTTTGTTTTCCCAATTGCGCTATCGCGGAGTCTATCTTGATAATTTAAGAGAAAGCGACGAGATATGTAATTATCTTCTTTTTTACCGCAGTAAAATACAATTTATAAATTATGACAAAGAGGCTGCTTATACGCAATTTAAATTATCGGCGGGAGTTTACGATTACAGAATAACGTTGCGCGCTTCTCCAAATAATTCCGCTCTTATTGACGTTTCAAAACCGGGGTTCGGATATCTTGTAAGAATTTCTAAAGCAAAAAAAATTAAAAAACTGGAAAAAGTTTTAAATAAAATATCTGCTAAAGCCCAAAAACATAAGTATTAATTTACGCATTTTTATATAAAAAGGATTGAAAATAATAGCAAATGCAGTAAACTATATTGTATGGAAAAGAAAAAAATAATAAACCATGAAGAAGGGTTTTTATATGCGGCAGCCGGAAAAAAGGCGGTCGTAATCGCCTTTTTTATTGTCTTTAACATCGTATTTAACGCGGTAAATATATCGTCGCTGTCGGCAATAAAAAACATAGGGTTTTCCGAAAGCTCCAAAGTAGCAATAACGACGGAGTTAGAAAAAGTATATAGCGTAATGGATATGCCGATAAAAATAGTAAATAAGCTTATAAAGAACAGCAAAATACAGACCGACGCAAAAGAAGAGTCCGGCAGACTTATAAGCGAATCGTTATACGCTGTGATATTGCCAAATAATGAAGAAAACGGCAGAGAAACGATAAAAGCTTTATGCGCTGCCGGCGCAGGCATAAGCAAAGCGTTAAGCAAAACTTTATGCGCAAGGTGGGATTTATTTTACGAAAGTAAACCGCGTTTGACTCCTGAGATATATTTCGGGCATAAAACGGAAATAATATTAAAGATGTTAGGGACAGTTCTGCCCAGAGGAATAGGGGATAGTCAAACAAAAAAAATAAACAATATAGGAGTTGCGCGCCCGGCTTACATAAATGTAGTCGGGTTTTTCCATTTGTAACGGAAGCGCAAGAGAGGAAATCATGAAGATTTTAAAAAGAAGGTTGATGTCTGCGGCAGCCAAGAAACTTAGAGATAAAGTTGACGCGATAAAGAATTGGATAAAGGAACTGACGGCGATAAAAGTAACTGCGATAATCGTTGTTAACTGCTTTTTGCTTACCGGCGTATATGGGCAGTCAGTATCGGCGGTGATAAGCGATATAAAGAGCGGGCAGGAATTTAAGCAAATATTCAGCGATTTTATGCTGCCTTATACGTACGGCAAGATAACGTCGTCTAACTATGCCGGCAGCGACACGGTGATAATAAATATACAGGACTTGCATTCGCATCCGGGCGTGCAAAGAAATATAAGCTCGATAATAGACTCATTTGACAAGGAATACGGAGTTAAAAGAGTGTATTTGGAAGGCGGATACGGACCGATAGACACGAGCTGGATAAATGCGATAGGCAAAGATATAAGGCAGAAAGCGGTAGATGCAATGATTGACGCGGG
>JAISRM010000199.1 GCA_031273645.1 Endomicrobium sp. | reverse complement strand
ATAACATATAAAAATATAAACAAAACTTTAAACGCTTGTCTTTTTACTTAAGACAAGCGTTTTTTATTATTAAACTACATTTGTTCTGTAGTTAAAATCTGTCGTTAAAAAAAGGGGATAACATGAAAAAAGTTTTGATTTTGTATTTTGTTACAGTCTTGGCGGTTTCAGTATGTTCATCTTACGGTTTTACGGCGCAACAAACTTAAAGCTAAAACAAAACAGAAAGCGTCTGTAAACAGCGGCAGTTTAGACGCATAGGACTTGTTATCAATAATTTCGGCGCGCTCGTAAGCGCAGACAGCTTAGCGCTAAGATACGATATGAAATATATGGAGGTATCCATTTCAGCCGGCGCGGGAGCAGAATATTTTATAGCTTCTAATTTGTCGGTTTCAACAGAATTAGGTCTTGGCGGCAACAATAACAGATTCGGGCTTTTGGCAATTTGATTGCAAATTTGAGAGAAAGATACTACATATAATCGGCTTATATCGCGCCGACGGCAAATTAATTTAAAAAGGAGTTCAAAGTGCATAGACCTACCGATAATTTTGTTTCATCTTCGTGTTGCGCAGTTTCTGTCGCAGACTATTTTAACAGCGCAGAATATGTATCTTCTCAATATAGTTCCGCTGTGCATAATCCATTCATAAATCAGGTTGTGGCAGGAGGCAAGAAAGTTATTCTTACGGGAACCATTACCGCAATGCTTATGGGAAACCTTGCGCCGTCGGCTCAAGGGCATACTACAAGCGTAGGCGCAGGTCAAACTGTTAATGGAGAAACTATTACATTAGGCTATCAATCTGTGTATTCAAACGGCGCAACCAGCAATATAACTATTGCAGGCGGCGATAATACTGCAGTTCAAGACGTTTGGGCAGGGGGAAGGACTTCTTCAACAATAATTTCAGGAGGGGCATATACAGCGCAGAACATACACGGCAGCGGATCTGCATTCGGCACTATTATCATATCCGGCGCTCAATCTGTTTATACTAGCGGACACGCCAGTGGAACAATAATAAGCGGCGGCGCGCAATTTGTTGCAAGCGGAGCTTTGGTCAACTTTACTGAAATCAATGCTTTAGGTTCTCAGGTAGTGTCGTCTGGAGGTATTGTAAGCAATACGACAATTAATGGCGGAAGGCAAATTTTAAGCGGCGCCACGGCTGTAAGCGCAACAATAAACGGCGGCAATCAATATGTAGGCAATGGAGGAAGCGCAGATTTTACAACAATTAACAGCGGCGGGAGTCAACAGGTAGCTGCAGCTGCAAACAACACAATAATCAATAGCAGCGGAACCCAAGATGTCATATATGGCGGTTTGGCAAGCAACACAACGATAAACGGCGGATACCAAGATGTGTATGGCGGCGCAAGTAACACAACGATAAACGGCGGAAGCCAAAATGTGCATGCCGGCGCAAGCGCTAATTATACGTCTATTAATAGTGGAGGCTCTCAGTTCCTTTCGGGGAACGCGTATTCAACTGCAATTCAAACAGGAGGATATCAGACTGTTTCCTCCGGAGCCATTGCAAGCAGCGCATTTGTATATAGCGGCGCAACGCAGCGCGTTGCAGTCGGAGGGCAGAGTATTGGAGTATCTCAATATGCGGGCGGAAATATTAACGCAAGCGTTGTAGGCGGAGATACTTCAACTGTTATCTTGGGAAACAGGGAAGGCGGCGCTTCTTTTTCCCTTTTAAACGGCGTGGCAAGCAATTTTGCAATATATAACGGCGGTTCCCAAGTAATTTCGGTAGGCGGAATTGCAAATGACACGAAGATTTATTCCGGCGGGATACAACTTATTTTGGGTTCAGCTTCTGCAAACGGCGCGGAGATTTATTCCGGCGGAGTTCAAAATGTTTCCGCATATGGTAACGCAGCTTCAACAGTAATCAGCGGCGGGAGGCAAAATATTTTGGCTGCAGGTTCTGCAAGCGGAACAAATGTTGCTGCCGGCGGAGTTCAAAATGTTTCCGCAAACGGCAACGCAGTTTCAACAACAATCAGCGGCACTATTTTAACAATAGGAACTCAAAATGTTGCGGGGATAGCTTTACAAACAATCGTTCGCAACGGCATACAGAACGTGCTGTCTGGAGGTTCGGCGGTTAATACAACGCTAAACAATAATGCTGCGCAAATTGTTTCTTCCGGCGCAAGCGCAGTTTCAACGGTAATAAATAACCGGGGGACGCAAAATATTTCAGCCGACGGTTATGCAATCAGCGCTGCCGTTTATTCCGGCGGAGTTCAAAATGTTTCCGCAAACGGCAATGCAGTTTCAACAGTAATCAGCGGCGGGACGCAAAATATTTTGACTTCAGGTTCTGCAAACGGCGCGGAAATTTATTCCGGCGGAGTTCAAAATGTTTCCGCAAACGGCAACGCAGTTTCAACAATAATCAGCGGCGGGACGCAAAATATTTTGACTTCAGGTTCTGCAAGCGGCGCGGAGATTTATTCCGGCGGAGTTCAAAATGTTTCCGAAAACGGCAATGCAGTTTCAACAGTAATCAGCGGCGGGACGCAAAATATTTTGACTTCAGGTTCTGCAAATGGCGCAAATGTTGCTGCCGGCGGAGTTCAAAATATTTCCGAAAATGGCGTTGCAGTTTCAACAGTAATCAGCGGCGCTGTTTTAACAATAGGAACTCAAAATGTTGCGGGGATAGCTTTGCAAACAAATGTTCGCAACGGCGCGCAGAACGTGCTGGCCGGCGGTTTGGCGGTTAATACAACGCTAAACAATAATGCTGCGCAAATTGTTTCTTCCGGCGCAAGCGCAGTTTCAACGGTAATAAATAACTTGGGGACGCAAAATATTTTATCAAACGGTTATGCAAGCGGCGCTGCCGTTTATGCCGGCGGAGTTCAAAATATTTTAGCTTACGCAAGCGCAGTTTCAACAATAATCAGCGGAACTGTTACAGAAGCGGCGGTTCAAACGGTTGCGGGCGACGCTGTTGAAACAACTGTTGCCAACGGCATACAAGAAGTTTTGGCAGGCGGTTATGCGGACAATACAACTCTGAACTCTAACGGTTCGCAAGTCGTTTTTTCCGGAGGCATAATACAGGGAAATACTATAATAAATAACTCAGCGATAGTTAATCTTTCAGCCGGCGCCATAGCTTATGGAGATATAAATGTTAATTCCGGCGGAACTTTAAACGGAAAAATTGATGCGAATTTAGCCAATTTAAATATTTCCGGCGGGAAATGGACAAACACTAAAGACAGCATAGTGAATAATCTTGTATTAGACGGCGCAAGCGTAGATATGCGCGACGGCGCAAATGGCGGAAATATTTTAACTATACAAAATTTGTCCGCTTCAAATAATCCCGTTGTGGAAATGAACGCCGCTCTTGGAAGCGAGAACTCGCCTTCGGACTTAATAAAAGTTACCGGTAATTATAACGGGGATATTTTATTAAAAGTAACAAATGTCGGCGGTTCAGGCGGTCAAATGTCGGGCGACGGTATAAAAGTAGTAGATATAGACGCTGCGGCAGGCGCAACAGGAACTTTTGCATTGGACGGCAGAAAAATTGACACAGGAGCTTATTCTTACGGACTTTTTAAAGGCAACGGAAGCGCTGAGCAGCAATATGACTATTTCCTGCGTTCTTTAGGCGCGCTTACAAATACGTTTAAAACAATGGCAAATGTTCCAATTATAAACACGGTAATGGCAAAAACTCAAATAGCAAGTCTTGAAAACCGGCTTGGAGATATAAGGGCTTTGGGCAATATGGAAAAACTAAACGGGTTTTGGGCAAAAGCAGGCGGAGCAAGCGCAACGCTTGACGATTTAACTAAAACCGACATAAGCATCTACAATATAGAAGCCGGTTATGACAAAGCTTTTGCTTTAGGCGGCGGCAAATTATATACGGGGCTTGCTTTAGGGTATGCCGATGCGGGCGAAATAAAAACTAAACAGGAAAGCGGCGAATATGCAAAAGCTTCCGGCGCAATGCCAAGCGTCGGGCTGTATGCTGCGTTCTTAAGCGAAAAGAATTTTTATATAGACGCTTTGGTCAAAGGATTTTTTACAAGCCTTGAAATGACAAATTATGCCGCCAACGGAACGGAATTAAAATACGAACCGTCTCGCAGCGTTTTTGCTTTTGCGTTAGAAGGCGGCAAAACGTTTAACAAAGGCGCGTTAAAAATAGAGCCTAAAGCCGGAATTTTGTTGATGAATGCAGGCTCCGGCGACGTTCAAGTAGAAAACGGCATAGGCAATTTAAAATACGACGCAATGACTTATGCAAATGCAAAGATTGGCATTACATTAGGCTGGACGGGCATAGAAATATTTAAACCCGTTATAGAAGTGTTTTATGTTCAAGGTTTAACGGGCAAAGACAAAATAACTTATGACAATACGACTTATGAAGCCGACATTGCCAAAAGCGGCATAGAAGCGCGTATCGGCGTAAATGTAAAATTAACGGATGTAATAGCAATCTTTGGAAATATCAATTATGAGACAAACGAAGCAATACAAGCCGCAGGCGGAAATTTAGGGGCGAGATACAGTTTTTAACGGCAGAAAACAACAGAGAGAGAATAGATAACAGATAGATCGGCTGCAATTTGACGGTAAAAACGCTGCGCCGTTTGCGCCTTAACTGTCAAATTGCAGCCGTCATAGCGGCGAAAGCGCTTATCAGCTGTGAGAAAGTTTTTGCCGTCATTTTATTGATATTGACATACTCATCGATGACATTTAATGAGAAGCAAACGCGCAAGTTGTTTAGAGTAAACAAAAATATCAATACGAGAGTGAAATGGAAAATCAATCAAATCAAAATTTAAATCCGCAAGATCCGCAGTTAAAGGTCGTTAATTCGGAAGGCATTTCTGCGCAGGTCAGCGCGGCGGCTCCTTTTGTTGCCGTTAATGCCGCGCAAAACGAGAATCAAAATCAAAATCCGTTTCGGGTTGACATTCCGCAAATGCCTACGCAAGACGGCGGCAACGGCGTTTTGTATGATTTTAACGACGGCGCAAGAGTTTTTTGTCCGCAGGGCAAATGGTATGTTCAGCTTGAAGACTCTGAAAGCGGAAACATTTTGTTTTCAGCTCCAACTGAGGGCGGCTGGGTTTTAAGCACAAAAAAATATTATGTTCCTTTCACTGTCCGCGTTTGGAAACAAGGCGAGCAAAAACCTTTTTTGGAACATAGTTTAAATCTTAAAGGCAAGCACGTTCAAATACAAATGCCCGTTGGAACAATAGGCGATATTGTCGGCTGGCTGCCTTATGCGGAAAAATTTCAGCAAAAACACGGCTGCATAACCGAGCTGACTTTGGGAAAAGAAATGTCGGAATTGTTTGCTTCTCAATATCCGGCTATAAAATTTACCGCCGTCCCTCAGGAAAAACCGGTTATAACAAAACCTTACGCAACTTATAAATTGGGATTATTTTTCAGAGGCGACGTAAATAATCAGCCAATAGATTTTAGAAAATTGGGATTACATAGGGGCGTGGCGTATATACTCGGCGTTGACCCCAAAGAAGAACCGCCGAGGGTAAAGCTTGGCAATGAGCGCAAGATAAAAGAAAAATATGTCTGCATTGCGTCAAAAGCATCGTCGCAGTCAAAAATGTGGAATAACGGTTTTGGCTGGGTGGAAGCAATAAAATATTTAAAAACGCAAGGCTATAGAGTTTTATGCATAGACAGAGACAATGTCAGCGGAATGAACTTTACATGGAATCAAATACCCTACGGGGCGGAAGATTTTACCGGAAATATAAGTTTGCAGGAAAGAATAGCTTTAATGGAACATGCGGATTTTTTTATAGGTCTTTCAAGCGGGCTTTCTTGGCTTGCATGGTGCTGTAAAAAGCCGGTGATAATGATAAGCGGTTTTACTCTTCCGATATGCGAGTTTGACAATCCTTACAGAGTTTTTAACAGCCACGGCTGTAACGGCTGCTGGGACGACGTCAATGAAAACTTTGACCATAAAGATTTTTTCTGGTGTCCCAAACACAAAGGAACAGATAGACAATTTGAATGCACAAGATTGATAACGCCAAAACAAGTCATCGGACACATAGACAGATTGATAAAAGATTATAACTATAAAAAATAATATCATTAGCCCTCTTTGCCGTTATGGCTGAGGCGGCTTGATAAATAATAGCAGCAGAGCAGACAATTTCTCCGCATTTGACAAATGCAGAGAAAGTTTTATAACATATTACGCGTTTGTAAAAAGTTTAAATTTTTGATAGACTTAAATAATGTTTAATAAACGCATGCATATTGATTCGTGATATAACTCAATATGTGGCGTTTATTCTTATTTGGATAAAAATAGAGGGTTTATGAACTACATATTATTCGGACCTCCCGGAGCGGGAAAAGGCACTCAGGCAAAAAAAATTGTTGAAAAATTTTCAATAGTTCATTTATCGACGGGCGACATGTTTAGAGAAGCTAAAAAATCCGACAAAACGATAAGCGCTTTAATGGAATCCGGCAAACTTATTTCCGACGAAATTGTCGTTGATATGGTAAGAAAACGCCTTCAAAAAGACGACGTAAAAAAAGGCTTTCTTTTAGACGGATTTCCAAGAACTCTAAATCAGGCGCAGGCTTTAGACGCTATGCTTAAAGCGGAAAATATAAAACTTGACGCAGTGTTCTTTATAGATATTGCCCATGAAGACGCCGTTAAGCGAATTGCTGGAAGAAGAGTATGCTCATGCGGCGCAAGCTATCATATACATTTTCTTGCGCCTAAAAACGCGGACAAATGCGATTTGTGCAATTCTCAGCTTATTCAAAGAGCCGACGACAAAGAAGAAACCGTTAAAGAAAGGCTTAAAGTTTACGACGCTCAAACAAAACCTTTAATAGAATATTATAAAAAATCCGGAATTATGGTTGACATAGACGGCGCCCGCGATGAAAAAGAAGTTTTTGAACAAATAGCGGCAAAAATTGAAGCTTAGAAGTTTAGTAAAGGCAAGGCGGTAAAAGCCGGCAATAAACAAAAAATGCTTTACCTGCGCAAAGAGTTTAAAGTCCGATAAGTTTAAGCGGCTCGGCAATAAGTAAAAATATTTTAACCGATATTCCTTTAATCCGTTGTTTTAAAATTTACCGTTGCCAAACATCCGGACTTTTTGTTTTGAGAGGACTGAAGTGTTTTTAAAAAAAGCGAGAATAGAATTAAAAACTCCGGCTGAAATTGAAAAAATGCGCGTTGCCGGCAGGGTAGTCGGCGAGATTTTGGAAAAACTTTCCGATATAATAAAACCGGGCGTAAGCACTAAAGATATAGACGAATTTAGCGAAAAATATATAAGATCATTGAAGATGATTCCGGCGTTTTTAGGGGTTAAAGGAATGAGTTATCCTTTTCCGGCGTCGGCATGCGTATCGATAAACGACGAAGTAGTGCACGGGATTCCGAATGCTTCCCGCGCGCTTAAATCAGGCGATATAGTTTCTGTTGACATGGGAGTGATCTACGAGGGTTATTACGGCGACGCGGCAAAAACCTACGCAGTCGGCGCTGTCTCCGACACCGCCTCAAGACTTCTCAAAATTACGCAGCTGTCTTTACAAAAAGCAATTGAACAGGCATTGCCGGGACACCGCCTCGGCGACATTTCTCATGCCGTTCAGAAAACGGTTGAAGACGCCGGCTTTTCCGTGGTAAGAGATTTTGTAGGACACGGAATAGGAAGATCTTTGCATGAAGAGCCGCCCATACCCAATTACGGCAAAGCCGATACCGGCGTTAAGCTTCTTGCGGGCATGGTTATTGCAATAGAGCCTATGGTTAACGAAGGCGGTTATCAGGTTCGCATGTTAGACGACGATTGGACGGTGGTTACAAAAGACGGCGGTTTAAGCGCCCATTTTGAACATACCGTTGCAATTATGGAAAACGGAAACGAAATCTTAACGAAGCCAAAGTAAAAGCTGCTGGATTTGGCGGAGTTTCACTTGTTAAAAAGGTAAAAAATGGCTAAAGAAGAAAAAATAGTTATTGACGGAAAAATTTTAGAATCTCTGCCAAACGCTATGTTTAAAGTTGAAATAGACGGCGGACACGTTATTCTTGCCCATATCTGCGGAAAGATGAGAATGCATTATATAAAGATTCTTCCCGGCGATAAAGTAAAGCTTGAACTGTCCCCATACGATTTGACAAGAGGCAGAATTACATACAGAGAAAAATAAAAAAAACAAAGCTGAAAGCTGAAAAACTGAAAGTTTGCGTTTTGCATTAGTGCAAAACCGGAAGGTTAAATTATTTTTTGCATTGCGCAATGTTTTCATTTTCGCTTTTTGGCTTGTAGTTAGAAACGGAGTTATAAGATGAAAGTAAGAGCGTCGGTAAAACCAATTTGTCAGAAATGTAAAGTCGTAAAACGCAAAGGCGTGGTCAGAGTAACATGTTCCGACCCCAGACACAAACAAAGACAAGGCTGATCGCCGGTTAAAAATCGGCGTCGGCGCGGCGTCTTTGATTATTTAAATCGCGCCGGTTTTTTAAATTAAAAATCATTTGTCTTAAAAGCAAAAAACGCGAAAAGAAAAATTAGAGAGGAGTTTTAAATGGCCCGTGTAGCTGGAGTAGATTTGCCAAAAAATAAAAGACTCGATATAGCCCTCAGATACGTTTACGGTATAGGACCGGCGATATCGGACGAAATTATTGCCGAGCTTGAGCTTGATCCGGCAAAAAGGGTTAAAGATTTAAATGAAGAAGAAGTAAATAAAATCAATAATCTCATTACGAAAAATCTTAAAGTTGAAGGAGATCTCAGAAGAGAAATCCAATCAAACATCAAGAGGCTTATTGAAATAGGCAGTTACAGAGGCTCCCGTCACAGAAGAAATCTTCCCGTCAGAGGGCAAAGAACAAAGACTAATGCCCGCACAAGACGCGGAAAGAGAAAAACCGTAGGAGCGGGAAAAGCGCAGGCTCCGGGCAAAAAAGGATAAAACGGATTTTAAGGGCGCAATAGCGCCTTAAACGTTTTGGTTTTGCCGGAATTTATTTTAAGTTTTTAAAGACGGCGTAAAAATTGTAATTTGAATTTTAATCTTTGCGCCTTAAGCTATAAAATATATTTAGCCGCAAACATAATAATAAAAAGTCAGCATAAAAATCGGAGGAAGTATGGCAGAAGAAAAGAAATCCGGCTCTTCAAAAAAGAAAAAATATACCGGCGGAACGGCAAGAGCCAATATTTTGTCGTCATTTAACAACACCATAGTAAATATAAGCGACGAAAGAGGAAATACTTTAGCATGGGCGTCGGCCGGCGGTTCCGGTTTTAAAGGAACAAAGAAAGGAACTCCGTTTGCGGCTCAGATGACTGCCGCCTCCGTAGGTAAAAAAGCTGTGGATATGGGCGTAAAAAGCGTGGCCGTATTTGTAAACGGTCCCGGACCCGGAAGAGAAACGGCTATAAGAGGTTTGCAAAGTTCAGGGCTTTCCATTACGGCAATTAAAGACGTTACTCCGGTTCCTCACGACGGATGCCGTCCTCCTAAACCCAGAAGAGTTTAAAGATGCAAACTCCGGCGAATAATTAAAAATTTTCATTTATTGATTCGCGGGTTTAATTTGTAATAAATAAATTAATATTTTCGCTGTCACGGCTGCCGGCGGGAATTTATACAAAACAGTAAATCGTAAGAAAAGAGAGGAGTTTAATAGATGTCACGTTATTTAGAGTCGGTATGCAAGTTGTGCCGCAGAGAAAAAGAAAAACTTTTTCTTAAAGGCGAAAGATGCGTTTCCAATTGCGCTCTCGACAAAAAAAGAGGCAAGAACGGTCCCGGACAGCACGGCGCCAGCAAAAGCAAAATGTCGGATTACGCAAAACATCTGCGCGAGAAACAGAAAGCCAGAAGGGTTTACGGTTTAACTGAGCAGCAGTTTCATCACTACTATGAAGTAGCAGAAAAAATGAAAGGTTCTACCGGCGACAATCTTCTCAGGCTTCTTGAACTCAGGCTTGACAACGTGGTTTATCGTTTAGGTTTTGCGCCTTCAAAAAAAGCCGCCAGACAAATTGTAAATCACGGCAACATTCTTGTTAACGAAAAGAAAATAGACGTTCCTCGTTATCAGGTTAAAGCGGGCGACATTATAACCGTTCCCGAGAAATATAAAGACAACTCCATTTTGAAAAAACTTGTTGAAAAAACATCGTCTAACGTTCCGGCATGGCTCAGTTTTGATAAGACGAAAATTTCCGGAACAGTTATAAGCGAACCGCTGCCCGGAGAAACTTCTCATCCGATAGACAGCCAGCTTATCGTAGAATATTATTCAAAATAAACTAAGCGGCTTCTAAAGCGCGCTTAAGTGAGGTTATATAGATGAAAACGTCGGATTTAGAAAAATTACGCAAACTTGTTTTAGACGAAAAGACAGCAACGCCTTTTTACGGACGGTTTACCGCCGAACCTTTTGAAAGAGGTTACGGGCATACAATCGGAAATTCTTTGCGCAGAATTCTTCTTTCAAGCCTTCAGGGCGCGGCAATTACTTCCGTTAAAATTACCGACGCTTTGCACGAATTTGCCGTTTTGAAAGGCGTTAAGGAAGACGTCGCCCAGATAGTGTTAAATTTGAAAAAGATAAGAGTAAAGCTTCATTCGGAAACTCCGGAGAAACTTTACTTAAAAGTTAAGAAAGCGGGGAAAGTAACCGCTGCCGACATTGAAAAAAATGCGAACGTCGAAATAATGAACCCCGAACAGGAAATAGCCAACATTGACAACGGAACGACGCTTGAAATGGAACTCGACGTTACTCCCGGAAAAGGATACGTTCTTTCAGAAGAGCTTAAAACCGGCAAGCATTCCGTCGGAAGCATTGTTCTTGACTCTCTTTTTTCTCCTATCATGAAAGTAAATTACGAAGTTGAAAATACACGCGTAGAACAAATTCTCAATTATGACAGGCTTGTTTTAGAGATTTGGACGGACGGCTCGGTAAGTCCAAAAGACGCTTTAACGCAGTCGGCTAAAATACTTAAAAACAGCCTTAACATTTTTACGGGCATTGTCCCTGAAGAACCGGTTCGCTCCGAAGAGCCTATATCTAAGGAAGACGAAAAAATAAGCGAAATTCTGCAGCAGTCGCTGGCAATTATGGATCTTTCCACAAGATCTTCAAACAGCCTGAAAAATGCAGGGATAGAAACTATAAAAGAACTTGTCAATATAAAAGAAGAAGACATGATGAATTTTGACAATTTCGGGAAACGTTCTCTTGAAGAAATAAAAGAGAAGCTCGCAGAGCTCGGACTGTCTTTGGGAATGGAAATTAAGAAGGGAGCAAAGAAATGATAAAAAACCATAACGGAAGCAAACTCGGAATAACGAGTTCTCATAAAAAAGCTCTGCTTCGCAGTTTGGCGAAGGAATTGTTTCTCCATGAAAAAATAACCACCACTTTGCCCAAGGCAAAAGAACTTGTAAGCTATTCTGAAAAGCTTGTTACGAAAGCCAAAAAAGCCGATCTAAGCGCCATAAGAGCTCTTCACGGCGAAATAAACAATAAAGACGTGGTGAAAAAGGTTTTTGACGTGCTTGTGCCAAGATACAAAGCAAGAAACGGCGGTTACACTCAGATAATCAGAACAGGTCAGAGACGCGGCGATGCAGCCGAAACCGCGATAGTTAAATTGGTAATTTAAAAATAATTAAAAATAAAGAGAACGCGCGTTAGGCGGTTAAGCGGATTATTATAATACGCGCAAAACCGCCGTGCGCAATTTTTTGTTCTTAAATTTTAATTTATAAACGGAGTTTAAATGTTTAACTATTTGTTCAGTTTGTTTTCAAACGACATGGGCATAGATTTGGGCACAGCTACGGTTTTGGTGTATATAAAAGGGCAAGATATTGTGCTGAGGGAGCCTTCGGTGGTGGCTATGGATAAAGACACCAAAGAAGTGCGCGCCATCGGCGTTGAAGCCAAAAGGATGCTCGGAAAAACGCCTGCAAATATCGTAGCCGTAAGGCCTTTGAGAAACGGCGTCATAGCCGACTTTGAAGCTACTGAGCGAATGATCAGATATTTTATAAAAAAAGTTCACAGCAGGCGCACTCTGCTTCATCCCAGAGTAGTTATAGGGGTTCCGTCCGGCATTACCGAAGTTGAAAGAAGAGCGGTAAGAGAATCGGCAGAACAAGCCGGCGCAAGAGAAGTTTATCTTATAGACGAACCTATGGCCGCCGCAATAGGCGCCGGAATTCCCATTCAAGAACCTGAAGGAAGCATGATAGTTGATATAGGCGGCGGAACTACCGAAGTCGCCGTTTTATCTTTAGGCGGAATGGTTGTGGCAAAATCTCTTGGCGTAGCCGGAGACGAGATGGACGAAGCCATAGTTCAGTATTTTAGAAGAAAATACAATCTCATTATAGGCGATAATACGGCCGAAGACGTGAAAATAAAAATAGGTTCAGTTTTTCCTCTTGAAAAAGAGCTGAGCATGGATGTCAAAGGAAGAGATCAGGTTACGGGACTTCCCAAAACCGTAAAGATAACTTCTGAAGAAATAAGAGCCGCTTTAACAGATCCGGCTAAAGCTATAGTTGAAGTTATAAAAAACACCCTTGAAGTAACCCCTGCGGAACTTGCCGCAGATCTCGTCGATCGCGGAATTATAATGAGCGGCGGCGGTTCTCTGATAAAAGGTCTTCCGGAACTTATCGCGCAAGAAACAGATCTCCCCGTAAATTTGGCCGACGATCCTCTTACATGCGTTGCCAGAGGAACCGGAGCCTATCTTGAAGAAC
>JAISRM010000157.1 GCA_031273645.1 Endomicrobium sp. | reverse complement strand
ATATCCGCCGTCGTTTTTGTTTTACCCGTTTGTTTTATTTGACTATTGCAGCGTCTTACTTAGTCTTATTTAACGCCTGATCGATATCGGCTATAATGTCATCGACGTTTTCTATGCCTATGGACAATCTTACGTAATCCGGCGTTACTCCCGTTGCAAGAAGTTCTTTGTCGTCAAGCTGGCTGTGCGTAGTGGTGGCCGGATGAATCACAAGCGTTTTTGCATCGCCGACATTTGCAAGATGAACGGCAAGCTCGACGGATTCTATGAACTTTTTGCCCGCTTCTTTGCCGCCCTTTATTCCAAAACCTATTATTCCGCCGCCTCTTGAATTAAGATATTTTTTTGTCTTGGCGTATTCGGGGCTTGACTCAAGACCCGGATAATTTACCCATGAAACAAGAGGATGACTTTCAAGAAATTTTGCAACTTTTAAAGCGTTGTCGGTATGTCTTTCAATTCTTACGTGCAAAGATTCCAGTCCCTGAATCAAAAGAAAAGCGTTGAAAGGCGAAATTGTCGGGCCGGTATCTCTGAGAAGTCCGGTTCTTGCTTTAAGAATATAGGCGAGATTTCCGAAAGCTTCCGTAAATTTTAAACCGTGATAAGCCGGATCAGGCTCTGAAACGGCCGGATGTTTTCCGGCTGCCCAATCAAATTTTCCGCCGTCAACTATTATGCCGCCAAGCGTAGTGCCGTGTCCGCCTATATATTTCGTGCCGGAATAAACTACGATGTCTGCTCCGTGGGCAAGAGGCTTAAAAATAAAAGGCGAAAGCGTATTGTCTATTATAAGAGGAAGCCCGTGCTCGTGGGCTATTTTTGCCAGATATTCCACATCTGCCACGTCGAGTTTCGGATTTCCTATCGATTCGGCGTAGATCGCTTTTGTTTTAGGCGTTATGGCTTTTTTAAAAGCGTCCAAATCTTTTGAATCTACGAAGTTTACTTTTATTCCGAATTTGGGAAACGTGTTTGCAAAAAGAGAATATGTGCCTCCGTAAAGATTGTCGGCGGAAACTATTTCGTCTCCGGAATTGGCAAGGTTTAGTATAGAGTTGTTTATAGCTGCGGCTCCCGACGAAAAAGCCAAAGCTGCGGCTCCTCCGTCAACTAAAGCTATTCTTTTTTCCAAAATATCTGTCGTGGGGTTCATAAGCCTTGTGTAAATATTGCCGAAAGCCCTTAAGCCAAAAAGGTCGGCGGCATGTTTTGCGTCGTTAAACTTGTAAGACGTAGTCTGATAAATCGGAACGGCCACCGAACCAGTCGTAGGATCTGCTTCCTGACCGCCCTGAACCAACAAACTTTCCGCTTTTAATTTAGAATCTATTTTTGACATGTTATTTCTCCTTGTGTTTTTATGAGCGCCTTGCGCTTTCTTATATTTTTGCAGGAAGCCTGCTATTGTTGCAGGAACATTCCCGACAAAAAAACTGCCGCAGGGAACCTTCTATTTTTGAGGGAAGCCCGCTTTTACGGGAACCCAGCCTGTGATTTTTGATTTTTTAAGAGCGGCGTACGCCGCAAATTAAGAACGCATTCGTTCTGTAGAAACGGCTTTTGAAGCCAACGAATGCTGAAGATATGTTTTTAGAATGATGTTGTTTCTTATGTTTAACATATGCGTATTATAGGTTTATGTTTTTGTTTTGTCAATAATAATGTTGCGAGGCTCGTTTGAATTTGTTATACAAAAAGTTTTTTTAATAAAATGCGGTCAATACTGCCGTATCCTTGCTTAGCTATTTATCCAAGCCTTTTTCTGCAAGCCATTTTGACAATAAGTCTGCCAACTGCACATTATTTAGTTCGGCAAACAAAAAGTGAGTGTTGCCGTATATGCCTATCTTGGGGAGTTCCACAAGTTCCACATCCGCGCCCCGCGCGCTGGCGGCCTCTGCAAACTTTCGCGCCATAGCCAATCGCACGCGCCAATTTTCCGAACCAAGATTTGCGGAAGGCTCATCCTGAATATAATCTCCAAAATATATTACTATTGGAATTTGCATCAATTTATCAAACTCTTCATTTGATACCGTTTCAGGGGTCAATGTTCCCGTCAATCCGGAAATAGGTTCTGGCGCTGAGTCTGCAGGGAAAGGAAATCCTCCGGGTTCATAAGCGACAATTGCTTTTATTTTGTCGTTTTTTATAGCTGTTTTCCAACCCAGACTGCCGCCGGCCGAATGAGTTATAAGAATGCCCTCTCCTATCCTGTCAAACAGAGCTGATAGACTATTGATTACTGTTTCATCGTCAATCGGACCAATATTAGGGGTCATTTGGCGAAAGAACTGGTTCATGCTTTCCTTGTCCTTTGGAAATTGAACATTTTCTGCAAAATCAGGCCAAGTTCCCATGCGCCATATATCAAACCAAGTCTGCTCGTCTGCTATAGGCTTAATAGTCGCCTCTACAGTTCCTCTTCCGGATTGTCCTCTGCGCGGTTGGTCAATCAGATAAACTCCAAAACGACGGCGAAGGAAAATATTGTTAAACCCGTCGCGTCCATCCGGAGTTGTTCCAAACGATCTTGACGATTGTCCGTATCCGTGCAAGAAAATTATCGGCAATTTTCTTGCTTTGTCGGGGATTTGATAAGACACGACGGCGTGGTCGCCGTGATAGGTTTGCCCTACGCCGCTTGGCGTCCAGCCCTCAAACTTGGAATTGTCAAATATCCCGGGATTTTGAATTACAGTTCCGCCGACGGCAAAACTGCCTTGTTCCTTAATATGCAGCGTCATATTTTTGTTCCCTATATAAAACGCAATTGCAGCAACGACTGCCGCCGCGCCGATTATTATTATTGTTTTCATTGTACTAACTCCATCCAATTTACCGCAATGCCATCGCGTACAAAAGTGATTGCATAATGCGACATTGCGAAATTCTCCGCCGCGCCGTGCCAATGCTTGACTCCCGCAGGAAACCACACGGCATCGCCCGCGCGAACTTCCGTTATCTCGCCGCCGTCTTGCTGAACGCGTCCTACGCCGGAAACTATTACAATCAGCTGCCCTTTCGGATGTGTGTGCCACGCAGTTCTTGCGCCCTTGTCAAACGATACAAGACCGGTTGAAGCTTCCGGCGAGCCGGCGATATATTCCACTTCAACTTCTCCGCTGAACTTATCCGCCGCGCCTTTGGATTTTGCAAAATCCGCTTTGCGCATAACTTTTATTTTTGCATTGTTTGCGCTCGCCGGCGGCGTTTTTCCGTTCAGATTTTTGTTAAAGAAATCGGCAAGTTTTGGCAAAGTGATTTTCAAATATTGCGGACGGTCGTATAAATCCACATGCGAAGCGTTTTGCACGACAAACAATTCTTTCGGCTCGGATGCCAGCGAAAACGCCGTATCGCTAAAATATTTTGACACCGCGCGTTCTCCGGCTATAAACAGCGCCGGACGCGGAGAAATAGTTTCAATCTGCGAAAACGGAAAAAAGTTCATCATCGGCGCTTGGCTTGTCAGAGAATATGATGTGTCCGTATTTTGACTCTGCGCCCGCGGCGTTCTGTAATAATCGTAAAACTCGCGGGTGTTTTGGCTATCCTTTGCAGTAATCGTTGCAGGAACGCCAAAAGTATCCGTACGCGCTTGTCCGCCAAATTCATTTGTGCGCAAGCGCCCAATACGCTCAAGCGTTTGCATCCGCTGTTCGTAAGGGATTGTGTCGCCAAGCCCTTGCCTGCGCGCGCGCCCAAGGTCATACATACTGACGGTGGCAACGGCTTTTATCCTATGATCAATCGCCGCGGCGGCAATTGAATATCCGCCGCCGCCGCAAATGCCAATCGCGCCGATTTTATCCGCATCAATAAACGGCTGGTTAGAAAGAAAATCTACCGCCGCGCTAAAATCTTCCACGCGAATTTCGGGAACTTCTATATTACGCGGCTGTCCGCCGCTTTCGCCCCAGAAAGAAGCGTCAAAAGCAAGCGTTACAAATCCAAGTTCCGCAAGTTTTTGCGCGTGCAGCCCCGACGTTTGCTCCTTGACGCCCGTAAAAGTATGCCCGACGACAATAGCAGCGTATTTTTTAGATTTATCAATATTAGAAGGCAGATACAAATCGCCGGCTACGACAATGCCGATCCGATTTTTAAATTGAACTTTTTCTTTGTTCTTTGATACTGCTTTCGTCTTTTCCGGTTTCGCTGCGGCGGAATTTGCAAGCGCGTCCTGCAAAACTTCGCGCGAACTTTTTACCCCGACAAGCGAGATTATATCTTGGAGTTGTTTGGGTTTTAGCCCGACATTCAATCCGATATTCAAATGTCCTCGAAGCTGCAAACCCAATCCCTCCACGCTTGATAATGCGGCAATAGTGGCAAGTTCGCGCTCTTGATCGGTCAATACTCCCCGCCCGAAAATGTCGGCAAATAAATGCTCTTTTAAGAAGTCGTCGATCTCGGGGACAAATGCCGCATACGCGCCCTTAGATGAATTGCCGACAAGCTTTGTCCGCACGTCTGCGCCGTATTTATTTCGGTCTGTTCCGGCAGGAAGAATGACAGGCTGATTGCCGATCATATCTATAATACCGTCAGCCTTGCGTTTTTCTATTAGATTTTGAAAAGCAGTAATACCGTTTAAACTGCGCGGAAATCCTGCATAAGCCGACATCTGCACCAATATTTCTTTTATTTCGTTTACGGATAATCCATTATCCAGCCCGCCGATAAATGCGGCGTTGAGCCCGTCAATATCTCCTTTGATAATATCGGAAGATATAAGCGCAATACTTTGCTGTCTTGCCGTAAGTTCGTTCATATCCTGCTCCTTTGAGTTTGCAAAAGGCAATACAGCCGCTATGATCGCAGCAATCACAATTGTAATTATCCCCGTTTTGTTTCTCATTTTTTACTCCTCCTTTGCCTTTCTATTGCGCAAAGTATAACAATATATTAAGCAAGAATATATGTAAATAACTGCCTATTTTATACACAATCCTGCTGTTATATTGATAAATTGGAAGTTATTTATTACACTGCAATAAAGCATAAATAAGGAGATAAAAATGTTAAGCCGCATAGATTTGAAACACGCCTCGCTATTGCTTAAAAAGAGATTGCTTGGCAAATTAGCCAAGCCCGGATTTTATCCGACGGATATAGAAGGGCTGCAAATATCCCGAAGGGATACGCCGTCTGAAATCTCCAAATGTTTTTACAAGCCGATGATTGCGATGTTTGTTCAAGGAAATAAACGGATTTTGTTTGGCGGCAACGAATATATCTGCAAGGAAAACGATCTTGTAATAGCAGGGATTGAGGTTCCTGTAAGCAGTTCCATAATTAAGGCTTCCTCATTAAAACCACACCTTGCCATAGCGCTTGATTTAGATATGTCCATGCTTTCGCAAATAGCTATAGAGTCCCCGCAAAATAACCTTGCAGACAGCGATTCTAAAAGCGTGCTGACCCAACATGTAGACGCCGATATAGCCGACGCATTCTTGAGGCTTTTGGAACTGTTGGACAAACCGGAACATATCCCTGCGCTTGCCGCGCAGATAAAGCGCGAGATTTATTATCGCTTGCTTACCGGTCCAAATGGGGCGCAGCTGCGTTCGTTCTATGCGCTTGGTTCGCAAAACCACCAAATCGCTCGTTCTATAATGCGGCTGAAACAAAGTCTGTCAAAACCTGTAAAAATAGAGGAGCTGGCAAAGCATGTCAATATGGCTGCTTCTACTTTCCACAGACATTTTAAAGAAATTACAACTTTAAGTCCTATTCAATATCAAAAAAGATTACGCTTGCAGGAAGCGCAGCGGCTTATGCTTGCAGACAATATGAGCGCAAGCGCCTCGGCTTTTTCAGTAGGATATGAAAATTTTGGACAGTTCAGCCGTGAATATAAACGCCTTTTCGGCGAACCTCCGCGTAAAAATATTATGCGCATTAAAGGCAAAGGATGATATTTAGGCAATAGAAATTAAACTTTTATTAACGCTTTTATAACATTTGCAAAAGCTTAAATTCTTTTTGCTCGAAATTAACATATATCCTTAAAATTTCTCAATTCTTTATCCGCTTTCCGCTTAACTTATTTGCAAGGAGCGCTGAACTTGCAGCCTCTTTGCATCCTCTCAGATTGCCGATAGAAACATTCCGGAATAAAAATAGTTTCCCATTTTAATGGGACAAAACAAAGACAAAAAACAAACGCAAAAACACTTGTCCCCATGAAAATTGGACAGGCTGCGCCTATTTTATGGGATTGACAGTCTGCCAATTGCCATGAAAGCGGAAACTGCCTCTTGCCGTCATTCCCATGAAAATGGGAATACACGTTTACTAAAAAATTCTTTTTACAGCCTTTGGCTGTTTTATAAAAACAGACGAAGTCTGAAAAGAAATAATGTTAGAAGCTATATTAATATTAAACTTGGATTCCCGCTTTCGCGGCAATGACAACACTGAGAGAACGGATTCCCGTTTTCTCTGGGTTGATGACAGACAAAAACAAAACAGACGAAGTCTGTCCCGCTTTCGCGGCAATGACGAGCTGCGCTTGTTTTGTCATAATGTTCGCATATCGCGGGCATTAATATAAACGGCATGACAATGCCTATAGAAGTTTATTCCATAATAAATACGGGCTTTCTTTTTTGAGCCATTGTCTAAGGGTGTCTTCATTTTTGGAAGGATCGGCGGCGGGGCTGCATACGTAGAAACATTTGGTAAAAATTTTATTTCCTCTTTTAACGGTTTTAAAAAATATGTCAAAATTTTCGGGAGCCTGAATATATTTATATTCTTCAAACGATCTTATAATCCCCAATGTCCAAAGTCTTGCGGCTTCTTTTTTGCTTAAAGGAACAAATTCAAATTCTTTTTCGGAAACGTTTTTATCCGGCAAATGCAAAACGGCATTTTGCGCATCGCCGTAATCAAAAAGCTGAAAAGACACTTTTCTTTCTTTTAGCGTTTTAAGTCCGGAAAAAGAAATCCCGTTAAAATTTTTATAATCTTTATTTCCGCTGCTCCATGAAACAACGCGGTTAAAAAGTTTTTCAAAACGCATGCCTGAAACGTTTTCTATAAAATCAACCGCCAAATATTTCCATACGGTAACGCTTCCTCCGTCATTAAAAGGGTTGCTTATAAGTACTTTGACGGCTTTCTTATTTGAACTTAAAGCCGAAGATAAATCGGGAAAAGACAGCCACGGCGCCAAATCGACTGTAAAATCGCAAAGTCCGGCAAATATTATATCCGCTTTTTTAACGCTTTCAATCAGCGAGGCTGAAAGAGGAAGAGTATTAAACGCAAATCCGGATTTTTCAGGACGCCAAAAATTTCTTTCCGAGCCGGTTATAAAATTACTAAAAACTTCCGAAAAATAACCGCTGCCAAAAAATTCTGCCGCGCCCGCTAAACGCGTTTTAACTATATTGGGCGCCAAAATACTTTCAAAGAAAACCGGATAAAGTCCGCTTTCGCTAAAACCGGCAAAATAAAAATCTTTTTTGCCTAAATTTTCGCGGTTTACAAGAACAAGCGGCTCAAACCCGCGCAGTTTTAAGCCGCGCGCGGCGGCGGCCGCATTTTCTTCGTTTGAAATTACAAAAGCATTATAACTTAAAGCGCCGTCGGCGGCGCCGGAAGCTTGCGCAAAAAATCCGGGAACTTTTTTAAAGAGCCGTAAAAATTCTTCCGGCATTTCTTTTAATTTTTTAACAAGACCGGACTTAATATTTTTATTTGCCTGCGCTGAAAACAAAACGTCAAGCGCGGCTGCGCCATAAATCTCTTTTTCGTAAGCAGAGGCTGTTAAAAATTTTTCCAAATACAAATTTAAATCGCTAAAAATTAAATCTTTTGCCTGCCGTCTTTTTAAATCAAATAAAACAGGCTCGGCGTATAAAATTAATTCCGGCGTTTTTATTGAAGAAAGAGCCGCCTGAGTTTTGCCGTTGTTAAAGTCTTTCAGTCTTAAAATTGCCTGACGTCTTATTTGCAGATTTAAAGAGATATCTTCTGCAACGCTTATTAAAAAATCTCCGGCCATATCGCGATAGATTTTATCCTGAGAAACGTCTCGCAAGCCTGTGTCTGCGGCGGCTTTTATAAAAGCGTTTTCATAAATATTTTTAAACCAGAAATTTTCAGGAGAACAATTTGAGGCAAAAACCGCATTAGCATTTAAAATAATTTCTTCAACATTATAAGCCGGCGCATATTGCGCGACCGTCTGCAAAGCTATCAAACTTCTTATAAGCGCGCTGTGTTTTTCCCGCGCGCTTTTAACGCCTGTTTGCGGCAAAAAGTTTAACGCTTCAAGCGTTTGAACGTTTAAATACTGCAAAGCGGCTGCGGCTTTCATACCTTGTTTTGCAAAAACTTTTTTAAAATATCTGTCTTTTATCGCAAGAAAAACTTCGTCTTCAAGATTTGCGTCTTTTCCCGAAGCGCCTAAAACTTTAAAGCCTTCGGCGGCAAAAGCAAAAATCGGACTGTCTTTTACGCTCACGTTTGAAACGTATTTTTCAACATAAGGCAAAATACGCCGGTAAGCTTTTTTGCCGTCATAATAATATCCGCTCTTCCACGCTGAAAGTTTCTCGGGTATTTCAATTTTATTTGATTTAAGAAGTTTATTGAGATTGTTGGCGGCGCAGTAAATGCCGTACAAATTCTTCACCTTGCCAAAACCCTCGTTTACAAGCCGGAAAGACTGCGCGCAGACGCGTTTTATTTTGCCGGCAAGTTCCTTGCTAAGTTCTTTGTCTTCCTGTTTTGCGTTCTTTAAAGCCAGCGACGAATTGTAAAACAAAACGGTTAAAGAATTTTTTATCTCCGGCGCAAGAAGTTCATAATCGTCAAAACCGGCTCCGCCGGAAAAAAATAATACAAAGGCTTCTATTTTCTTTGAAACGTATTCTATATTTTTCAAACTTTCATAATACAAATAAGCCGATTTTTGCGGGAATTTAAAAAAGCTTAAAAATTTTTGCAGGGATTGCGCGATTTTAAACTGCGAATCGCCGGAAGTTTTGTAACTTTCATAAATTTGTTCAAGGGTTTGTCCGTTTTCTTTTTGAACTCTTACCATAATAATATAAGAAGTAAACGTTTTATCCACAAACGTTATGTTGAGCGACTTAATTTTGTTGTCGGCTAAAACTAATGAATTTACTTTTTTTATAAGCGCGGCAAGATAAGCGTTTAAAGCTTCGTCTTTGGCGCGGCGGGATAAAGAATTAAAGAAAGCCAAAGTTTCATACCCTAACGCCTCGCTGCAAAGTTCAGGCAAAACAAGATCTCCGTTTTTTACTATTAACGCTTCCGGATTTAACGCTTTTTGCGCCGCCAAAACTGAAAAATCTTCCAGCAATTGCGGACGCATTCTTTTACTTTGTCCGGCGCCTGAAATATATTTTGGAGAAATCGCTATATTTGAAACCTTTCTTTCGTTTAAAAGTTCTGACAGCCCTTGACAATGATAGGATTGGGAAATTAAAACTTTGATTTTTGAAGCTTTTGAAAACGACTCGGACATAGAACCTGATTTTCCGGATTGCGTCCCGTAAAAAAAAGGAATTCCGGCTTTTTCAATAAAAATTTTATTTCTGGCGGAGTTTACGGCGTAAAATTCTTTAGAAAGATTATAAAAATTTAAAATTTCATCCGGAAGTTTTGCGCCGGCATATCTTTTAAATAAAGAATTTATATCCGGATTGTCTTTGACCAGACTTTCGTATTCATAAGAAGAAATTACGCCTTGTAAAAGTTTTTTTACGCGGCTTAAAATGCGCCCGTGTTCAATCGCAATTGATTCTGCCGCAGAAGACGCCCGGCGTTTAAGAATTTCCCACACGATATTTTCTTCTTCGGTTTTTAAAAACAGTTCGTTAAAATTTCCGCTTGCGGATGCCGAATTATAAAAATTCGGGTACAGGTTTTTATAATCTATATCAATGCCAAATTTTACGGCGTAACCGACGATTTTTTTCTCAAACAAATCGCGTTTTATGCGTCCGTTTTCGTATTCTTTTTTATATTTGAAAAGTCCGGATTTAAAAACGGACCCGTCATGCCCAAACAGCGCGTTTAACGATTTTTCCGCAGCGGAAAAATATTTTTCGGCGGCTCTGAGAATATTTTGCCTGTCTTTTAGCAATACAGAGTTATCGCGGAAATTTTTAAGATAAACGTTTTTATCTTCAAGCGGCAGTAAAATTCTTCCGGGTTTGCGCAAAGCAAAACTTTCGGCTCCCGTTATCTGCCCGCCTTTTAAAAAAGCGGCGCTTAAGGCGTTAAAAAAAGGTTTTCCGGAAAGTTCTTTAAGGTAAGATAAATCTACTTTTTCATAGGCGCCTTCGACATAAATTTCAACTTCTTTGCCGGAAGCTTCTATATTTTCCAGCAATCTGCTTACTGCAATCTGTGAATTATAATCTCCGCAAAAATCCATAATGTTAATTACGAGAAGATCGGAGGAATGATTTGCAAAATACATAACTTTCGCATAAGGAGAGTCAAAATAATTCGCGGGAGCGCCGTCTAAGGACGCTTTTAAACCGCTTTCTGCGGCAGATGCAAACAAAACCGTCCGCAAGCCGCATATTAACAAACATACAGCGCACACTAAACCAGCCGCTTCTTTTATTTTAACGTTCATTTCAATATTTTATTTTATAAAGCAAAATAAAACAAACGCTTTCGCGTATTTTTTTAAAAGCTTCGTCTTTTTTTACAAATTACAGCATTATTATAAATTAACCCCTGACTTCAACCTTTTGGTGACCAAATCAAAATTGCAATAAGTTTATAATCGCGGATGTATCATCATCTATTTCTGGTTCAGCGGTGTATTCTTTGTTGCCAATTTGAATTATTGCCGTCCTTAGTGGTTCTAAACGTTGCACAAATTTTTTAATGCTAAGCTTTGTTCTGTCTTGTATGTATCTGCATATCGCTAATGCCGCAAAACATACCGTTAAATGCGCTTCTATGCTGTCTCGGCTTTGATGATATATCG
>JAISRM010000156.1 GCA_031273645.1 Endomicrobium sp. | reverse complement strand
AATTTCAAAATTTAGAGTAAAAGTTGAGAATGTAATAGGTAAGATAAAAAGATTTCATATAATAAGCCATAGATATAGAAACAGAAGAAAACGTTTCGGATTAAGATTTAACTTAATAGCTGCTATCCACAATTTTGAACTCTGAGTTTGGAAAGAGGTTTATTGACGAAAAAATAAAAAAAACCGCCTTTTTTAAGAGGCGGTTTTTTTTATTACGGATAAATCGGCAGTTCCTTATTTCTTTTTTGCGGCTTTCTTTTTGGGCGCTGCTTTTTTTGCCGCGACTTTCTTCTTAGGAGCTGCTTTCTTTGCTGCAACTTTTTTCTTAGGCGCTGCTTTCTTTGTGCATCCGCAAGCCATTGTTAGGCTCCTTTTTGCCTTTCGGCGTTTTTTCAAATTTCGCCGGAGCGGAATTTGTTTTATTCAATAGTTGTATTATAAAAAAAGAAAGAAATAAAATCAAATATTTTTTTCTTTTTCAGGCTTTGCATTCCGTCGGACAACAAAAATTTACTTAGGCAAAAACGCCGGTTTCTCGTCGTAAATTCGGCGCGCAGCCGACGCCGCAAATTAAAAAAATAAATTTTAAAGAAAAATTATTCCGGCAGGCTATTTTAAATCATGCGGAACGTCTCTGGGCGGAAGTTTTATGCCGCGCAATTCTACGATTCCGGAAATTATTGCGCCTATAAAATAAATTACCCAAACGTAAGTGTAGTAAGATCCAAAAACTACTGCGGCTCCGGCGGCTATAAAAGAAGCGGCAAAAATCACCATGCTAAGCTCCAGATATTTCCACTTAAGAGGTATGAGATTGTAAATATGCGCCATCTGGTAATTATGCCTTCTGTGTTTGACGTAAGCGGCGGCAAGAAGAAGAAAGCCTACCGGAGAAACGAACTGACATATTAAATGTATCATAACAAGCTGCACCACCGGCGCGCCGGATGCAAACCATACCGGATCGTACATATTTATTATTCCCCACGAATAAATAAGTTTTGAGCCGCTTACGGCCAAAGTGTTGGTAAGAACAAAGATTATTCCTATAAGAAAACCCGTAACGTAGGCGGCAAAAGTTGAAGATTTAGGCGCGCCGCTTGGCGTGGGAACCCAGTGAAATATTGCGACAAGTATCGACGGAGCTATTACCGCCATTAAAAAAAACTGGCGTATGCAGTTAATTATCAGCGGCATTGGATGAGGGCCTAAAAAATTCTGAAGAGGACGCGTAATAAAGTAAATGCCAAACATTATAAAAGCCGTTTGCGTTTTCTTAAATCCTATTTCTCCAAACATCAAAGCTCTTACTTTGCCCGTGCGCCTTACTTCAAAGGCCATTAAAAAATAAATAAGTCCCGCAACGACGGGAAGAAAGGAAGTTATTAAAAAATCGCTGTTCATGTTTTCTCCGGAGATATGCGTATATCGTATAAAAATGCGCTCAGCTTATTGTCTTTAAGTCGCGAAGGTTCTGAAACAAAAAATATCGGATGCTGCTTTTTTGAAGCGTCGGTGATTTCGCAGTGCACGGTCCCTTTTAACACGGTAAAAAAACTTAGAGCCGGATCGTTAAATTCAAGTTCGACGGCGGTCAAATCTTTAGGCGAAAGCAAACCCGACAAAAATTTTTTAAGAAACTGCGTTTTTTTTAACGCCGAAACTATAAAATAAAGTTTTTTAAACTTCATGCCAAGCGGATTTAATAAAATTAAATCTTCGTTGTCGTCGTGATAACTTAAGCGTATGTCTGTCGTTCTTTTGCCAACGCACATTAAAGAATGCGTTCCAAAAATTTTTCGCGAACTGTACAATCTGCTTACGGCGCCGGTCTTAGTTTTTGTCGATATGGTTTTTAGCGTCGGCCGGAAAAGCTTTATCAGCTTTTTTTTCTCAAAATCTTTAAACAGTTTTTCCGAAGCTTTGACGGGTTTTAAAATTATTTCTTTTTTCATTTTATCTGCGGCCGCTTTATGCGCTGCGGTCTCTGTTTTTAAAAGCCTTTAAAGTGTTTTCTAAAAGCATTGTGATCGTCATAGGTCCTACGCCTCCGGGCACAGGAGTAATCGATATGTCCATGTCTTTTACGTCGTCAAAATCGACGTCCCCGCAAAGTTTTCCGCCGACTCTGTTTATGCCCACGTCTATTACGGCCGCGCCGTTTTTTATGTATTCTTTGTTTATGAATCGCGGTTTTCCGGCGGCCGCAATAAGAATATCGGCCGATTTTGAAAGTTCTTTAAGATTTTTTGTTTTTGAATGCGCCATTATAACCGTAGCGTTATTTGCAAGCAGCATCATGGAAATGGGTTTGCCAACGAGGTTTGAGCGGCCGATAACGACGGCGGTTTTGCCTTCTATGGCGATAGAGGAAGCTTTTAACAAATGTATTATTCCGGCGGGAGTGCATGAAAGCAAAGCGTTTTTTTCAATAAGCTCGTCCCAGTTTTTTGAAAGGTTTAGCAAGCCGGCGTTAAACGGGTGAAGCCCGTCAACGTCTTTTAGCGGGCTTATGGCGTTTATGCATTCTTGCGCAAAAGAGTTGTCGGGCAAAGGCAGCTGCAGCAAAATGCCGTCTGCCTCCGCGTTTGAATTGAGCGATTTGATTAAAGAAAGTATTTCGTCTTTAGACGCGTTTGCCGCAAGAGCAAAATGAAAAGATTTTATTGCGGCGTTTTCGCACGCTTTAATTTTTGAGCCTATATAAACTTTGCTTGCCGGATCCTCGCCTACAAGAATCGTTGCAAGTCCAGGAGTTTTCCCGGTTTCGGATTTTATTTTTGCGGTCAGCTCTTTTATTTGCGCCCTTTTTGCATCTGAGATTTGTCTGCCGTCTATTATTTTCATATATTCCTCTGTAAAGATCAAAGTATTTTAAAAGATACCCGTTTAAAGCCGGTAAATTAGAAGGATCTGCGCCGCAGTATTGTTTCGTAAAAAGTTGAACAACTTCCTCAGTAAAGATTAAAATATTTTAAAAGGTACCCGTTTAAAACCGATAAATTAGAAGGATCTATGTCGCAGTATTTTGCTCCGTAAAAAGTTGCGAAATTTCCTTCCTGAGAATACAAAATTTCAACGAGCGCAGGAATTTTTGCGCCTTCCGGAGAGTTTAACATCATCATGACCCGTCCGCCTATAGGAAGCGCGCTTTTGCTTTCTATTGCCAAGCCGCCTTTGCTTATATTTACAAGAACGCACTTGTCGATTTGTTTTTGTCCGTCGGGACAACAGCATGTAATGTTCATTGCGGCAAAACGCCTTATGCTTTTGCGTTTCTCCTTCATTGCGCGCTCCTTTATTGTGCGGCAGCTAAATTATCAATCGATGAAAAAAACAACGTTGAAGAAACAACGTTTCCGCAAAAGCCGAGTTTGCTTTGCCGGTATTATGCGCTAAACGCCCAATCAAGCCGCCGGCGCCGCGTATAGATTCGTTGTTAAACTATCTGAATTAAGGGTAACCTGAGAAGACTAAAAAGTATTATATCAAATATATTAAAAATCAATCAACGCGAGCCGGCGCATTTTAAATTTTAAATTATTTGTTAAATGCCCCTCTTTTTATTAAAATATCAATGTTATGGAAATTAATGTAAAAACAAAGAGTTTCGGGATAAAAAAAATTATTTTCAGATGGGCTGTTTTTATTGCCGGCGTGCTGTGCGTATTTATTTTAGCGCAGATAGCCGTAAAAAAAAGATCCGAGTCGATAATAAAATCCGCGCCTACGGTGACTATTCCGTCTTATTCTGCGCAAGAGCTTTTAAATGACCCTGAAATAAGAAGAAAACACCTTGCTACAAGAGTCAGAGACACGAAATTTTTCGTTTACAGCGTAAAAAACGGAGACAACCTTTGGAAACTTGCTAAAAAATACGGATATTCCGTTCACACTCTCATAGGAGTAAATCCCCAGCTTACCACATATAATGTTTCAGTAAACCAAAAACTTCTCATACCGTCTTCCGGCGGATCTCTTCACCCCGTTCAAAAAGGAGATTCTTGGGAAACTATAGCCGAAAAATACGATGTTGATCAAAAAGAGCTGCAGCTTAAAAATTTCGGCGTTTTTGAACTTAAAGAAGGCGAATATGTTTTTATTGCCGGAAAACAGCCGGCGGTAGATTTAATGAACGAACAAATGCAGGAAAAATACGCTTTGCGTTCGCTTTTTGTTTCTCCTCTGGGGGGAAGGCTTACGAGCGTCTTTGGAAAAAGAAAGCACCCGACTACCGGCAAAACCAGCATGCACGGCGGCATAGACATTGCCGTTCCTTCAGGCACATGGGTAGGAGCCGCCGCCGACGGAACGGTGATTTTTGCAAGCAGCAACGCCGGCTATTACGGAACCGCAGTTTTTATAGATCATAAAAACGGATATATCACGCATTACGGACATCTCTCTTCTATACACGTAAAAACCGGACAGAAAGTAAAAGCCCGCCAGCTTATAGCAAAAAGCGGCGCAACCGGCAGAGTTACCGGTCCGCATCTTCATTTCACTATAAAAAAAGACGGAAAATCTATAGATCCTTTAAAATTTTTATGGTAAAAAAACATGTTCATATCTTATAACGGAGAAGAAAAATGAAAACACGTCTTCTGTCTTTGATAAGCGCATTCTCTTTTATGTTGCTGCTTAATCCTATGCCGGCGACCGCTTCATCCAAAGTAAACGATTTGCAGGATATAGACGTTCTTTCGGGTCTATGGAGAATAGACGACATCAGAACCGGAATAAAAAATATTTTTGATTATTCTCTTTACGAAAAACATAAAGATTCCGGCATTTCTTTTACAAAGATGAAAAATATAAAAATAAATCAGCCTTCTGCAAAAAACATGTTTAAAAGTTATTCGTGGATAGATTTGGGAAGAGACGAAACGTTTAGCACTATCGACGCCACTTTCGACATGACTTCCGGCGATAAAATCGCCGTGCGTTCAACTTCTTTTACCGGAACATGGACTGCGCAAGACGGAGTTTTATCCCTTACTTTTGTAGATTCTCCAAACGAAGAAATTGTAACTAACGCTACGGAAAAGTTAAAAAGCAGAACTTATGAGTTTTCATATAAATACGAAAATTCCAAACTTGTTCTTTTTCCAAAATTTGACAAACAGGCAGCCTATGAACTGCTTAGCCAATATTTAGAAAATCCGTCGCAGCTTTACGATAAACGCCAAATTATTTATTCAATACTTGAAAATTCTGAAAGTTTAATTACGGCTTATTCGCTTAAAGAACTTCAGGACAAAATAACGCAAATGCGCGACAATCCGTCTCTTACTACTAAAAATACGCGTTTTATAAAAGATTTGTTAAAACAATGGTTTGAAGGAAAATCCGGACTTCCCGTTGAAAAGCTTGCCGACGCGCCGGCGGGAAAAACGCCGCTTATGCGCGCATGGTATTACGAAAAAGAAGACGTTGAAACGTTTATGAATCTTATCAATCCGATTATGCCTTTGGAAACCAAAGAACTTATCCTCGAACCTAAACACGATAAACGCAAAGAAACATATGCGCAATTAGACATAAGAAAAGACGGTTCGGTATCAATACGGACATTTTTTATAAACGACAAAAACGATTCCGAAACTTATATGACGGAATATGACGGAGTATGGGAACTTAACTTTAACACCGTATCGATGAAGTTCGGCAAACAAAAAAATATAGATTCAGGCAAAACGACGGGTCATTCCGCAGATTATTTTTTCAGTTTTAAAGCAAAAACTTACGCCAATAAACTTATTATAAGCAAGAATATGCCTTCGGCGGGCGGATACATACAAATTAAGGAATATATAAAAGCGGCCAGAACAAAACAACAGTATTTTCCGTTTAACGCCATTCCCGAAATGATAAGCGATAAATACAGTTCTCTTACGGCATACGACATATACCGCTTAAGAGAATGCATACAGACTATAAACGAATCTATGCCGGAAAAGAAAACGGACGAAGTCGCAAAAGCATGCGACGAAATGGATGCCATAGTTGATAAATGGTACAACGCCTTTCTACAACAAAACAAATAACATAGGCTTCGCCTATTTTATGGGATTGGCAGCCAGCGTCTGTTTTGTGGAATACGGACTTCGTCTGCAGACTGCGTCTGTCGTTCCCATGAAAATGAGAATCCATGTTTGCTAAAAAATTCTGTCAGACAGCCTTTGGCTGTTTTATAACAACAGACGCAGTCTGAAAAGAAATAATGTTAGAGACTATATTAATATTAAAAGTGGATTCCCATTTTCATGGGAATGACAGACAAAAACAAAACAGACACAGCCTTTATTCTGCAGCCTTTGTTCCATAAAACAGACGCAGTCTGAAAAGAAATAATGTCAGAAACTATATTAATATTAAACATGGATCCCCGCTTTCGCGAGGATGACAGCGGCGGCTATTCCCATTT
>JAISRM010000104.1 GCA_031273645.1 Endomicrobium sp. | reverse complement strand
CTTCGCGTATTTTCCCCATCCTTACCATAGCGTCAAGAAGATTAGAAAATATATTCTGAAGTTCTCTGTTGAACTCTTCCAAATTTTTTGGTATTTCCATATTTTTATCTTGAATTTTTTGCTGAAACTCAAGATTTGCGGATTCTGACTTTCTGCTCAAAGCGCCTAAAAGCTCAGGATATTCGTTTATTCCAACAGAGGCTTTAGGATTTTCCGGAATCTCAAAATTTATTATATCGGTATTGCCGGCGCTGTCTGAGTCCAATTGCGCATTATTATTGAGGTTCCAAGAAATGTGTTGTCGAACATTGACTTTTCTTGCAGCGCGGGCTTTCGGGCTTACAATTAAAACGGCAAGCAACGAAATTCTTTTTATAAAATTTAGATTTCCCGCATTTAAAATGGCTGCTTTAAGCGCCTCCGGCAACGCGGCAAAAGTCCTTTCTTGAATTTTCCCAAAAGCGCGATAGCGCTCAATCATTCCCGCGCGCCCATGCCAGCCGATAAAAACTGCTGCAAATGAAGGAAAAACAAATGCGGCAAAGAAAAACACAATTTCCAGCCGCGCCGCAATTGCGGCTTTTTTGTTGTCTGATAAAGGAAGCTTATCTAAAATCCAAGAAATCAGCGGAAGCTGAAGTTTTGATAAGTTTTCATTGCCTGCAGGCGCTAAATTACCGGCAATACTTTCTTTTTTCCCGTCAGCTTTTTCTTTTTTATTAAGCCTCAAATCATGCGGAATATTATCTAATGGCGGGATTATAGCTTTTTCTTCCTGTACTTCGAATGTTGCGCGTTCTGTGTTTAGATACTCTATAATTTTAGATACGTCTTCTTTTGAAATTCTTCCATATTCTTCTATTACTTCTAAAATATAATCGTATATAGCATAAGGGTTATCTTGCCGAAATTTCTTTGATTGCTGAAGGTATGAGTACAATACGTTTTCTAAGGCTGTAGCAAGATTTAAAGAATTTTTGGTTTTGCTTAAATCGACAAGTTCGTCAAACATATAAAGCAGCGAATAACCGCCGGTATGCCTATCCTTTAAACTTATATTATTTTTTTCATTTTTCATTCTTGTTAAATTTCTGAGAGCATCTTCAATTACAATACTTCCAAAACCTGCATCGTTTGTTAAAATATGATTATGCAGCTGGGCATAAAATTCATCTATTATTCCGGAATTGTCTATGTTAAATTCATTTTTAACCGGATTGGTTAGAAAATTTTCCCAATTGCTTAATTTCGCATATAAAAGATTATGTCCTAATTCGTGCGCTATGCTGCCGGCTAAGTATGAACGCTTAGAATTTTTTACAGACAGCGCATAAACTAAATCTACGTGAGCTCCTCCGGACAGATGTTTTATCCAACCGGCTTTTAACAGTTTTTGAAAAAACAGTTTATTTCCAGTTTTACTTGATAATTTTAGCAGTCTTAATGAAACTGCAACATTATAACTTACCAAAATTTCATCGCTAAATAGTTCATCGCCGGTAGCCATATAATGCGCTTTGTTGTCTATGATGTCTTCAATCAATGTATTGATAACATTTGATATAAATTTTGGCATTATATTTGCAGCAAAGTCTTTTATCTTTTTGATTTTGGGATTGATAATAAGCTTAGGAGTTTCTCTTATCGCTTTGTCGATAATAAGCTTTTCGGATTGAATTTGCAGTTTGCGGGTTATGACGTTTGAAATATTCATTTCCAATGATTTTGCTTTTGCATAAGCGTATAATTTTATTTCAATTGCTATAGAGTCGTTTTGCAAAACGCGCTCTAAAAATTGAGTATTGTCAATAAAATGGGAAAACAGATAAAAAGACACATTTATATTGTCGGAAAAGCTTAACAGCCGTATTGCAGAGGATACATCGTTATTTTTAATAATTTGTTTTATGTCTGTCAAAACGCTTACATTGGTTTCAAAAACTCTCACAAACTCTTCTTTAGAAAAAGCGTCGTAATTTTTTATTCGTTTTTCAAGCGGTTCAGCGTCGGGCATGAGTTCGCCGTCAAAACCGATAGATTGAAAAGTTATTAATTGTTTTGAATCTTTGAAATAAACGCAGTTGCGGATGCTTGACTGAGAAAAGACAGATTTTAATATGATAGGAGCATGCCGTTCTTTTAATTTGGCATTTATTTCATTAATTTTTTTATTAATATCATCTTTGGCATAGTTGTTTTTATACCTTATATACATATTTAAATTCACTATAAAGCCTCTGCTTAACTTAGCGAGTTTTGTATCGCGAATATCGGTTATAGACGCCACATCATTGATTAATTTTTCCAATTGTTTATTTATTGTTTCAATTTTATCCTCATAAGTTTCCTCAGCGTCGGCTTCCGCAGGCTGTTCAATGGCGGCGGGGGATTCCGGTTGATATATTTTTAAGGTTTTTAGCAAATCTAATAATAAATCGTTTGTCGTTTTGTTGTTTAGTATTAAATTGAGAATCGCGTTGTTTAAGGGATCTCCCTGTTCTTTTTTTGACGTGTGCAGGGCGATGTATTTTTGGAGGGTGTCGGGGAAAGACGAGAGTTCGTTTAAATTTATGTTTTCTTTTTTTATAGATTCTATGAGCTGCCCGTTAGAGGCTATTTCCCAAATCAGTCCGTTTCCGGACAAAAAGCCGGAGTTTGCTCCAAATGATGAAAAGGCTTTAACTAAAGAAAATACAAGCTGCGAACTGATAAGCGCCGAGGGATTGCCTAATTGCGTTAAATTTTTTAAGTTTGACAAAATTTGTTTTTTGACGTCGGAAGAAAATATTTTACTTTCTTGCGAAATCGCGCCGTTTTCTATTAAGCTGAAGTTTTTGCCGTCCCATTGCAGCTTTAGAGTTTCTCCGTTAAATTCTACGTCTGCAACATTATTGTTAAATTTAATTTTTGCATTATTTGAGCCAAGCGCAAGAGAAATGGCGTTTTGAGACGCCGTTAGACCGGATTGCCGCTGCGGCGTTGTCTGCGGCGCGGGGATGTCGGCGGCAGTTAAATTATCCGCCAGAAGTTTTGCCTGCTGTTTTGCAAGTTTGGTATAAACTTCGTTTGAATTGCCCAGATCGGCAATGGCGGGCGTGATTGTTATGTATGAAACATTGTTGTTCTCGCAGGCGTTTTGCAGCCCTTCGCTGTGAAATCCGCCGGTTATTACCGCCGTAACGCTTGCATTTTTTAATATATTTGCAAGTTCGGCGGCGCTTAAATCAGAGACGTCCGTTTTTTGCGCGGTTTGATTTTTATCGAGCAAAAGCTTATTTGAAAAAACCTCGTCCCTTTTAAAGTTCGTATCGTAAAATCCGCTTATTTCAATAAAATCGCTCTCTAAACCGCTTAAAACGCTTTCGTAAACGTATTTTTCCCACACGGATTTAAATTTGCCGAAATATTCTTTAAAATACGCGTAATCGTCGGAAGCGATTGACGCCGACAGATAATCTTTAAAATATCCGTAAAAGTCTGCGGCAAAAGAAATTTCAAGTTCGCTTTTGTCTTTTGACAGTCCTAAGCGGATTTTTTCAATAAGACGTTTTTCTTCTTTGACCAAATCTAAAGGATTAAAATCTTTTTCTTTTTGCGCATAATCAAAAAATAATTTTAAATCGGATTGAGAATCGTCAAGAACGATATTGTAATCTTTTAACAGCGCCGGAATATAAAGATAGAGATCGCTGAGGTTTGTAAAATTTTTTGTCTTAGCGGTCAAATCAACATATGCGGAATACGGCAGCTTTGATTTAAGTTCGTCGATAAAACGGCGCAGCTGTTTTGTTATTTGTTTGTAATTAAGCAGTTTTGCCATATTGTTTATGACGATATAGCGTTTAACGTTAGGGTAAGCGTCTAAATTTATGTAATATAGAGAATCGTATCTGTCTTGACCTTTATTTGCTTTGTCTATATATTTTATGAGAGTAGAATAATATTTTGCCGGCGTAATTTTTCCGTTTTTGTAATGTTCTAAAAGCAGATTAAAACGTTTGTTGTCAAAATTAAAATATTTGTTTTTGATCAGCTTCAGCTCATTATCAAGCAAAAGTATCTGCTCTTTATAATAGCTCTGCTTTTCTAAAATATTCCCGAACTTTATTAAATTTGAACTGTGAATTTGCGCGTCTTCTAAACCTTTGATCGTTTGATTTTCAGATAGAGCGCAGTAATATTCGCTTGCCGAAAGTCTTCCGGAATTTAAAAGAGCGTCAAGAAGCGCGGGCTGTTTGTCTTTGTCTATATCTTTTAACCATGCTGTGTTAATGTCGGAATATGCGCCTTCGGCATAAATTGCGTTTAATCCGTATTTTTCTTGAAGTCCTTTAAGAATTTCGGCTATATTTCTTTGAACTTGCGGATTGCAGTGCAGGTCTTGAATATTTACGATGATCCTTTTTTGCAAAGCCGGATCTCCAAAAACCGACCCCGCGTTGATCTTTCCGAAAGAATACGAAATAACCGGCTCGCCTACGCTTAAAATTTTAGGCGACGGCAAGCTCTGCGTTTGAGGCATAGCCGCAAAAACAGACTGGCTTATAACGGAGTGCATAAAAATTAAGGCGGTCAAACTTGCAATCGCTTTTTTCATAAAAGCCTCTTTAAATAAAAAATGCAGCCGCAATTGTTATGCAGCTGCATTTTTGTTTATAAATGATATTTTATTAACAGTCCAAGAATCCCTTAGAATAGCTAAATACATAAGTAAAAACGCAAAAAGGCATAGTGATCCTGTGTGATCAAACGGCGTTAGCCCGCGCGCACTTTGCGCAAACGCTATTTGCGTATTTGCGCCCGATAAAGCGCAAAAGTAAGGCAAAAATTGTATTTTGAAATTTATGGCAGGCGCTAAAACTGCGTCGTAAGAATAGAAAGCTTTGTCTTTAGAATTTTCGGCGTCTTTTTTTGCGGGGGAATCTTTTGCCGTTTTGCCGGATTGTTCGTTTTTCATTAAATCGTTTATTACATTTAGAGGATTTCCTGCGGTCATAGCGGCGTTTAACGATTTTGAAATTCCGGAATTTAAATAAACATCGCAAATATTTAAAGTAAAAAGAAAAGACGCGGCATTAAGAATAATGCTCGTAAAAACAAGAATCGCCGTTAATTTAATTTCGCCCAATTTAATGTTCACCTTAATGCCGCCTTTTTTATATTATAATATTATAATTATAGCTAAGAATTTTCATTTTGCAACGTAAAATTGTAAATAAACGAGGTTTTTAGTATATTTTTAAGTAAACTAAACGGGCGGTTATCCCATAAAAAAATAATTATGCAAAAAAAAACTGTTTTAATTACCGGAATTTCAAGAGGAATAGGCAAAGAGCTTGCTTTGGCTTTTTCAAACGCGGGCTGGAACGTTTTTGGATGTTACAAAACTAATAAGCCGGATTTTGAAATATCCGGTTTGAAGTTTGTTCAATGCGATATTTCAAAACATGAAGAAGCGGAAACCTTTGTAGAAACGGCGCAAAAAACTTTTGGAAAAATAGATTGTCTTATAAACAACGCCTCTATCGGCAAAAACAAAATAATTTTTAAGGAAACTCCGGACAACTGGGCGGATGTCATACAAACAAATTTGAACGCAACATTTTATGTTATCAAAAAAGCGTTTGACGTTATGATGAAACAAAAAGGCGGTAGCATAATCAATGTGTCTTCTATTTCGGCGTACAAATCTTATGCCGGCGCGGCAAGTTATTCGGCTTCAAAAGCCGCAGTGATCGCGCTTACAAAAACGGCCGCAAGAGAAGGCGGCCGCTTCGGCATTGCGGTAAACGCCGTTCTTCCGGGTTTTCATTTAACTTCGCTGGGAGCATCGGCCGGAGAAAAATACATAGAAGAAAGAAAACTCGAAAGCGTTTTAAATACTACGACGGATATGAAAGAATTTATAGAATTTGTTTTAATGCTTGCCGGATTTAAAACCGTCTCGGGACAAATATTTAATATTGATTCAAGAATAATCTGAAAAAGAGCTGAAAAATTTTTAAACCGCCGCCGCAATACGCATCCGGCGCAAAGCTATATGATGAATGAAAAAAATAAAATCAGGTTTGCCGTAACGGGCATCGGCATTGTTTCGCCTTTGGGCGTCGGAAAAGAAATAAACTGGAAACGTTTAATAAACGGCGAAAGCGCCGTCCGTTACGATAAAATTTATGAAGCCTTTATTGCAAGAGCGCAAGGTTTTGATATGCCGGATAATACAAGAAGTCTTGCGATGGCTTTTATTGCAGCCCAAGAAGCGCTTTGCGGCGCAGAAGGCGGCAAAGAATCTTCCAAATCTTTGGTTTCCGATATTAACTGCGGGTTAGTTTGCGGAGAGAGCAAGTTAAATTTGTTTAACAGAAATTTTAATTTTGAAAATTCTCTGACGCAGCAGTTAAGAAGAGTTTTAAGAGCGCGCGGACAAGCTTTTTCTGAAACAAGATCCATCTCTGCAGCTTGCGCTACCGGAGCGTTAGCAATTATTAAAGCCTGCAACTTAATAGCAGACGAACTCTGCGACACAGTTTTATGCGGCTGCGCGGAAACTTCAATACATCCTTTATATATGGCGGCTTTTAAAAAGATGGGCGTTCTTTCAAAAAAAGGGCATTGTCCTTTTGATAAAGACAGGGACGGTTTTGCAATAGGAGAAGGCGCGGTTTTTTTGCTTATTGAAAATATGCAGAAAGCCGTTTTGCGCGCGGCAAAGATTTACGGAGAAATTGCGGGCGTATCCTGCGGAATTTATACAGATAATCCGGTAAGCGTAAGTTCTTCAAAAGGAATGGAGCAAATAATAAAGCGCGCGCTTAACGGAAATGCTGCCGATTTTATACACGCGCACGGCGCAGGCACAAAACTAAACGATTATTATGAAAGCAAAGCGATTAAAAATGTCTGCGCCGCCGACGGCGCAGGAAATAATCCGGCATTGCCTTTTGTTTCTTCTACAAAAGCCGCTACGGGACATTTGCTTGGAGTTTCCGGAATGCTTGGAGCGGCGTTTTCAATTCTTGCAATTAATAATTCCGTAGTTGCGCCCACGCTGAATTTTAAAGAGACCGATATTCCTTTCGGGTTAAATTATGCCGTTAATAAAAAAACGGATGCCGCCGTAAATTCCGCATTGTCTTTATCTTTTGGTTTTGGAGGACAGGGCGCCGCCGTTTATTTAAAAAAAAGTTTATTGTGATATAAAAATTATGTTAAATCTTTCAAACGTTACCATTGCGGCTTTGGCCTGCGCGCGCGTATATGAAACTGTTCAGGCTTTAAAATACAGCATGAAACAGGTTAAGTTCGGCGACTCTGTTTTTCTAAGCCATAAGAAGCCTTTTTATTTGCCAAAAGACATACGTTTTGAACGGACTTCAAAAAATAAAACGATAGACGAGTTCAGTTATAAGCTCATTTATGATTTGCATAAATACGTGCAAACCGAGTTTGTTTTAATTATTCATCACGACGGGTACGTGATAAATCCCGACATGTGGCGCGCGGAATTTTTAAATTACGATTATATAGGCGCGCCGTGGCCGAGAAATAAAAAGCTGACCGACATCGACGGAAATATCGTAAGAGTGGGAAACGGAGCCGCTCTGCGTTCTAAAAAACTTTTGACGCTGCCGTCTGAAATCAATATGCCTTTTGAGCCGGCGTATAACGGGCTTTACAATGACGATTTGTTTATATGCGTTAAAAACAGGCATATTTTTGAAAGATACGGATTAAAGTTTGCGCCGCTTGACGTTGCAAAATATTTTTCTCATGAAGCTAACATTTCTGAAATCAGCGCAATAAAACCGTTTATGTTTCACGGATATTTCGGAGCAAATAAAAACAATAAAAGGTTCGGCATAGAAAAATTAAGCGCTCTTTTACCGTTTAAACGCAAAGACAAATACAATTTGTCCAGCCGCCGCCTTCGACAGTTTTAAGTACAGCAGGCTTCGCCTGCAGGCTGCGCCTGTTTTATTTGTTTTTGTCATTCCCGCGTTTTTAATATTTGTTCTTCCTTAGCAGCCTGCACTCGAGTGTTTTTATCGGGTGGGAATCCATGTTTA
>JAISRM010000103.1 GCA_031273645.1 Endomicrobium sp. | reverse complement strand
CATTTGATATTTTCTGTTTTTATACAAACTTCCCCTAAAGTTTTCCATTCTACTTGTATTGTCTTGTCTTCAAATGATAAAAGACTATTCCTATAATACTCATATTGTTTAGTCCTAGCCTCCAGCTCCGCCTCCAGCTCCGCCTCCAGCTCTGTGAATATATCCAATATCCGCGCTATTTCCTTTTGCGCTTCCAACGGCGGTACCGGGATTTCAAGTTTTTTCACTTTATCACGATTTAATCCAGGAATGCCTGCCCCTTGTTTTTGTTCCATCAATTTTGATTCTTTGTTTTTTATAAAAAAATACAAATAACGATTATCTAATTCTTTGGTATTTGAGCGCACAATAAAGCAATGCGCTCCAGCCCAAAATTTTACTTTGATGAAATTTACATAACCAGCGGATGCTCCGCCTTGTGAAATAGTAATTGTATTTTCTGGTTCATTATATTTGTCGGTATAGCCAGATGGGGCAATCCCGCCATTTATACAGGGGTAGTCGCCAATCTCTTGCATATTTTGTCTGTTAAATTGTGAACCTGTGTAAATTTCTATAAATTTGCCCAACGGTTTAAACTCCACTCCGTTAGGGCAATGCTTTTTTATAAGTTCGTCAATTTTGCTCGTTTTAGTTGTATTAATCATTGTTATTTTATCTTCCAAAATCCGTTTTTATCAGCGCCTTAGCGGGAAAGAATGCCGAGCGACTTTAATTTTTTGATATTATTTTCTATTGCGGTTGTAGATATCTTGAGCAGTTTTGAAATTTCTACGATTGTAATGTTAGGGTTTGATTGAATAATATCTATTATTTTTGATTGGTTTACACCCAACTTTACACCCAAGATATTGCCATTTGCGCCCAACTTTACACCGAACCCTTGCTCATTTAGGCTATCTTTTTTAGGCGCAATAAAACTAATATGTAATTCTCTGTTTTTAAGAGTATTATTTTTTCCATCGGCAGCCATTAATTTCAGTCTGTGAGTATCACTCACGAACTGAATATTTTCTTGCTTAAGTTTACGCTTCAACCAACGCCAATAATTACCGGCCTTAATATAATCATTTTCTTCATTTAGAACACTGACAACATCTACAACAGAAAACCACCATTTGTTGTTTTTCCCGTCCCATACGGCTCGGACTTCCTTATCGTCAAAGAAGCGAATTGATATTTTTGCATTATTCATTATCTGTTTACTGTCCTATAATTGCATATTTTATTTCGCGTTCTACCTGTCTTTTGCCTTCAGTTCGAACTACTCTAATTTTTCGAGCAGTTGCCTGTTTTTCCAATTCTTCGCAATTGTAAATTTCATTCAAATGATAGGTTATAGTATTTTCTTCCACGCCAAATAACTGCGACATAATCTGTTGGCTCATCCACATATTATCATCAGCCATATAAACTTCTATTTCAATATCGCCGTTATCTTTGGACCCGCTCAGGAATTTCTTTGTTAAATTGCTTGCGCCATTGGCTTAATTGTTGGTCAATATTGTTGATTTCGTTTTTTTGTCTCATTCTATGCGTTTGCCTCAATGTCGGCGACAATTTTATCTATTTCTTTACGCAGTTCGTTTTCACGCGCCACTATTTGTTTAATTTGAGCGTTAAGTTTAATAATATCCACGACTTCCCGCGTGTCTTCCTGCTCCACATAACTGCTGACGGATAAATTATAGTCATTAGTTTCAATATCGGCGTTTCCGACAAGTTTTGCAAAATGTTTTTTATTTTTACGCTCTGTAAACGCTTGTAAAATTTTGTTTTGATTGATTTGCGTAAGTTTGTTTTTATTGCCGCCGCGCGTAAATTCTGCTGAAGCGTCAATAAACAGGGTTTTATTGTCAGTTTTATTTTTCTTTAGCGCAATAATACACGTGGCTATGGTTGTGCCAAAAAATAAGTCCGGCGGAAGCTGAATTATCGTATCAATAAAATTATTATCTATAAGATATTTGCGAATTTTCTGCTCTGCGCCGCCGCGGTATAATACTCCCGGAAATTCAACTATTGCCGCTGTGCCGTTTGTGGCAAGCCAGCTTAAACAGTGCATTACGAAAGCAAGGTCTGCCTTTGATTTTGGCGCAAGCACGCCCGCCGGCGTAAAACGGGGATCATTTATTAAGATTGGATTATCGTCGCCGTCCCATTTTATAGAATAGGGCGGATTGGTAACTATAGCTTCAAAAGGTTCATCGTCCCAATGTTTAGGGTCTGTAAGAGTGTCTCCGTGGGCAATATCAAAACTCTCATAGTTGATATCGTGCAGAAACATATTTATGCGGCAAAGGTTATACGTGGTTATATTAATTTCTTGCCCGTAAAAGCCGTTGCGGACATTTTCTTTGCCTAAAATTTTTGCAAATTTCAGCAAAAGCGAGCCTGAACCGCAGGCGGGGTCGTAAACTTTATTAACTTCTGTTTTTCCTGCAAGCGTAATTTTAGCAAGCAATTCGGAAACTTCCTGCGGCGTAAAAAACTCCCCGCCGGATTTGCCTGCATTTGCCGCATACATCGTCATCAAAAATTCGTAAGCGTCGCCGAAAATATCAATAGTGTTGTCATTGTAATCGCCAAGTTTAAAATCGGCGATAGCGTTAATCAGTTTAACAAGCTTTTCATTTCTTTTTTTGACGGTTGAACCTAATTTATTGCTGTTTATGTCAATATCGTCAAACAGACCTTGTAAGTCGTTTTCGCTGCTTGCGCCTTTTGCGGAATTTTCTATATTTTTAAATACTTTGGATAAAGTTTCGTTTAAATTATCGTCGTGCGCAGATTTACGGCGGATATTTTCAAAAAGTTCTGAAGGCAATATAAAAAATCCCTTTTCATTAACAATATCTTCTTTTGCAAGTTTAGCCGTTTTGTCAGAAATTTTGGCATAATCAAAATTCTTTTCGCCGGCTTTGCATTGCTGAATATTAATATAAATTGAAAGATTTTCAGATATAAACCGGTAAAACAAAAAACCTAAAACATAATTTTTAAAGTCCCAGCCGTCAACGCTGCCGCGCAGGTCGTTAGCCGCTTTCCAGATAGCAGCGTGTAAAGCCTGCCTTTCTTGTTCTTTTTTGTTGTTAAAAGTTTGGGAGTTGTTTTTATCCATATGTTTTAGGGCTGCCTTTTGAAAAGAATTTATAGCGCTTTAGCTTATTATATCAAAAACATATTTAATCTAAACTTGCTTTAAAATTATGAGTGCAATCATTACAGTGATGCGTTGCGTTATCAGTCACGCAGCAGCCGCCTAAAACAAGCGTACCTTTATCTATTTGTTTTCTAAGTTTGCCGGACATAATAGGCAATCCGTACAATATATAAGCAGTATTTTGAGAATTGCATTTAGGGCAAATTTTTCTTTCCATGTGTATGCCTCCGCAGTTTAATATCAGTAAAAGAGTCCGCAATTTTTTCAAGAGTTAAACTTAACAAGCGCATATCTAAAAAAAAGATTTTCAAAGAACAATATTTATTGCATCGTGATTTAACTTTGCGGGAGCCGGATTTGAACCGGCTTCTACAGCTTATGAGGCTGTTGTGGAACCATTCCACTATCCCGCGATTTATCAAAACTGCCCGTCGGTTTTCATCTGCAAATATATCCGTATGCAAAATATTATAACATAGCGCGGCGACAGCATGTTGTCGCAATATTTTGATATTTTTAGAGCTTTATTAAATTTTTGTTCCGAATAATCGCAGACTTTTGCATCGCATTGATTTTATTCAATAATTAGTGTATAGTTTTAATATAGCAAACTATTAACTATAAAGGATGCAAAATGCAAAAACTTCTGCAAATAGTTTCAGAGAAAGAAAAACAAATAAAGCTGATTGTCAAAAACGCTCAAAAAATGAAAGTTTTGGAAAATTGGCTTTTCACAGAGCTTGCCTATACGTCTAACGCTATAGAAGGAAATACTTTAACGCGTAAAGAAACAGACAGGGCTATAAATCAAAATATTACGACGGGATCAAAACCCATAAAAGATTATCTTGAAGTCAGAAATCACGCAGATGCGTTTAGGCTTGTTTTGCAGTTATCTAAAAATAAAAGAGCGATTTCTGAAAACAACATTTTAGACATTCATAAACAAATATTAAAAGGCATTGATGAAGATTTCAGCGGAAGATATAGAAATGTCAGAGTCAGAATATCAGGCTCTAATGTAATTTTGCCAAACCCTGCAAAAATTTATAATTTAATGCAGGATTTTTTTAAATGGCTTAAAACAAATGAATTTTGCCATGCGCATAAAGCGGTAAGCGCTCATTTAAAATTTGTATCAATTCACCCTTTTATTGACGGAAACGGCAGAACGGCAAGATTGCTTGCAAATCTTATTTTATTAAAAAACGGGCTGCTGCCTTTAATTATAAGACCAAGGGACAGAAAACAATATATAAATGTTATTGAAGAAGCGCAATTGGGCGCAAATGCCGAAAATTATGATAAATTTATGATGAATGCCTATATTCGTTCCATGAATACATACATAGAAATGTTTGACGATAAAAAACCGGATGTTCAGCTAAATCAATTGTTAAAAATAAGCGAATTTGCCCGTCTTGCAAAAGCGCCTGTTTCCACTATCAGATATTATTTAAGAACAGGCAAGCTTAAACCGCTTGCAAAAACCGACAGCGACTATATGCTGTTTTCAAAAGAGCAGATAAAAGAAATTAAAAAATCATAACTGCAGGGAAGTTTCCTAAATATGTTGCACGCATTTTATAAACAGTTTACGCGATCTGTTTCATGAAATCTTTTAAAATTGAACATCAGGGTTTTTCTGCTGTTTCAAGCGAATTCAAAGCTTTTAAAAACCTAATAGTTCTAATAATACAAATACTTCTGATAATACTTTTAGATTGTTGAATCAATTCTCTATCTTCTGTTACCAATTGAATATACTTTGATTCAAAGGGAATATGTCTAATTCGAGCGAGATAGGCAAGAATTAAACTGTCGGCTTTGTTACTTTTAGAAAATACTATGAATATATCGTTAGATAATTGCGTGTTAAAAGATCTTTGCGGTCCGTCAAAAAATAAGAGTATTTTGTTGTAATATCGCAGAATTAAATTTTCTCTCAAATAACTATATAATACGCATTCTAAAACAGATTCTTTATCAAGGTCAATTCCGCTTTTATTTGGAATATACATTTTCCTAATTACATTGCTTCCGTCTATAAGCATTGTTCTGAATGCATTGCTTTCAATATATAAAGTTCCTGTTAAATTTTCATAATGGCTTATACGGGGTTTGTCCATATTTGAACTCTCCGGCTGCATAAATTAAATATCTATTGTCCGATCAAATAAACCGTAACTTTCTTGTTCATTTTTTTCATAATGTCTATCATATGTTTAGCGCCTCTTGATTTTGCGTCCCAAAAAGCAATCAGCTCGTCTGCTATTTTTGCCATTTCTTTGTTTCTTATAACGCCTGCGCTTTTTTGATATTTATTCCAGTCGGCAGGCATTTCAATAACTTGCATTTTATGCTCTTTGGCATATCGGTAAGCCAAAATATCGGCGCCTTTTGCCATGCCTGAAATTATAATATCGTCTCTGTTTAATTGGCAAAGTTTTTCGCTTAAAAATTTATAATCGTTAAAAGTTCTGCTTCCGGCAATTATTATTTTCATTTATTGTTAATATCCCCCTGCAGCTTACTGCAGTCAACAACTTAGCTGTCATTAATTCACGCAGACTGCGTCTGCAGACTTCGTCTGTTTTATGGGATTGGCAGCCAGTATCTGTTTTGCAGACGCAGTCTGTCGTCTTTCAGTTTGTCATTCCCGCGTTTTTAATATTTGTTCTTCCTTAGCAGCCTGCACCCGAATGTTTCTATCGGGTGGGAATCCACATTTACTAAAAAATTTTGTCAGACAGCCTTCGGCTGTTTTATAAAAACAGACGCAGCCTGGTTTGTCATTCCCGCGTTTTTAATATTTGTTCTTCCTTAGCAGCCTGCACCCGAGTGTTT
>JAISRM010000102.1 GCA_031273645.1 Endomicrobium sp. | reverse complement strand
TAAACATGGATTCCCACCCGATAAAAACATTCGGGCGCAGGCTGCTTAGGAAGAACGAATATTAAAAACGCGGGAATGACAGCAAGAAGCAAACGTGGATTCCCACCCGATAAAAATATTCGGGCGCAGGCTGCTTAGGAAAAAAGAATATTAAAAACGCGGGAATGACAGCAAGAAGCAAACGCGGATTCCCACCCGATAAAGACATTCGGGCGCAGGCTGCTTAGGAAGAACAAATATTAAAAACGCGGGAATGACAAACTTAAAGACAGGCTGCGCCTGTTTTATGGAACACACATACAGCGTCTGTTTTGTTTGTGTCTGTCATTGCCATGAAAATGGGAATCCATGTTTGCTGTTAAAATCAGGCGCGGGTTAAAATGCTTGAGATAAAATTTTAATTTTTTTTATTTAGTTTTAAATAACGTATTCCGGTTGGGATTTTGCCGTTACGATGTGGAGTTGTTCTAAGATTTCTTTTCGCAGGGATATGAAGCCGTCGTCGTTTCTGTCGCGGTTTGGCGCAAGGGTTACGTCTATAATTTTGCTTATTTTGCCCGGTCTTGGCGTCATAATGACTATTCTTTGGCTTAACGATATGGCTTCATCGACGTCGTGCGTTACAAAAGCCATCGTGGTTTTTGTTTTATTCCAGATTTCAATAAGGAGTTTTTGCATTTCTATGCGTTTAAACGCGTCTAAAGCGGCAAGAGGTTCATCGAGAAGCAAAACTTTCGGCTCGTTTATTAACGCTCTTGCAATGGCTACTCTTTGCGCCATGCCTCCGGATATTTCATGCGGATAGGCTTTTTCAAAACCGTTTAATCCTATGAGGTTGATATATTTGTTTATATCGTCTTTTCTGTCTTTGTATATGCCGCGCGCTTTAAGTCCTACGGCTATGTTGTCTTCGACGCTTTTCCACGGAAATAACGTCGGCTGCTGAAAGATATAACCTCTCTGGTGGCTTGGAGCTTCAATTTTTTCGCCTTGTATTGACAAACTTCCCGATTGCGGACGGTCAAGACCTGCGATCAAACGCAGCAGAGTCGTTTTTCCGCAGCCCGACGGTCCTATAAAAGAAATAAATTCGCCTTCTTTAACGTCGAGATTGACGTTTCTTAAAGCGTATATTTTGCGGCCGGAAGTGTCTCTGTATATTCTGTTGACGTCTTTAATTTCTATAAGCGTTTGAGACATAAAACCCCTTTGCAAACTTCTATTTAACTATTCCTTTTTGCCAGCGCAGCAGGTAATTTCTTGCTATTGCGATAATCCCTAAAATTATAGTAAACGACAAAGCCATAATTATGATTGCGGCATACACTTTTGAATAAACCGACCAGCCCTTAGCCCAGTTTATATACCAGCCAAGACCGGCTTTTGCGCCTATCATTTCAGAGACCACCAGAGTTACGAAACTAAATCCCGTAGCCGTTAAAATTCCCGTAAAAATGTTTGGCATGGCGTTTGGAATTGCGATGTTAAAAAGCAGATAACTTTCTTTTGCGCCAAGCGTCTTTGCGACTTCAAAATAGTTTTTCGGCGTCGTGATAATTCCTGCTGCCGTCATGAAAGAAACCGAAAACCACGAAGCTATAAAAATCAAAAACACTCCGCTTATAAAACTGTTGGGAAATACGGCTATGGCTATCGGTATCCACGCTACTGCGGGAACTATGCCCGTTACTTTTATAACGGGAGAAAGCCAATAGTCCCATTGTTTATACCAGCCTATCAAAACGCCTGTGATAATGCCTAAAACTATGCCTACCGTAAGACCTGCAAAAAACAAACGCATAGAATAAAGAGAACTTATTGAAAGCATTTTCCAATCTTTGACGATGACGTCTGCAATTTGCAATGGACCGGGAAAAAAAGGCAAAGGCATAATGCCGCTTTTTGCCGTAAGCAGATCCCATATCGCCAAAGCCAGCCCGCAGGCAAATATAAACTGTGATTTGTGCAAAAGTTTAATTTTAAGTTTTACAAATTTTAAAGAAAACAGGTATGCCGTAAGCAAAGAGACGATTGCGATTATTAAAAAATATCTGTAAGGCGCAGGATTTACCGTCTGTTTAAACGCGACAAAATAGTCTATGGCGTAAGCCGCCGCAAAAGATAAAACGGCGGCTATAAACCATAAATTTGATTTGGGTTTCCAATAAGCGCTGAGATCTGCATATGCCGCGTCGGACTGCTCTTTTTTTTCTTTATTGATACCGGGTCTCTTTTTGTTAAATTTCAATTGCATAAGCCTTTAATTTTAATGAGATGCGGCGTCGGAATGTTCTTGTTTTTCAATTCCGGCTGCTTTGAAAATATCTACATAAGCGTTGTCTATAAACGATTTCGCGTCGAGATCTTTTGGCAAATATCCGGTCTTTGTCAGCTCCTGCGCAAAATAATAAGCGTCTTTTTTCGTTGTGTCTTCATTGCTTATAACATTGTGCTTATGACCGTATTTATACGTGGTCAAAAGTTCGGCAATTAAAGCCGGATCTTCGCCGGGCAAATAATCTTTTTCAATAATTATTTGCGCAGCTTCCTGAGGATTATCGGCAACCCAGTCGGAAGCTTTTTGCAAAGCGGTAAGAATGGCCGCTATGCGTTTAGGATTTTCTCTTATTTGTTTTCCTGAAGCATAAAGGAAGCAGCAATACTTGCCGGCAAACAGAGGGTCGGTCGCGATATCGGTAATAACGCGGTAGCCTTCTTTTTCGGCTAATGTCGCGTAGGGATCCCACGCGGCTATTATGTCTATTTCTCCGTTTTTAGCGACTGTAGTAAGCTGGTCTAACGGATATGGCAGCCATTGCGCGCCGGTCGTAGGATCTATGCCGGCGTTTGCAAGAACCAAGCTTGTTACCGCCATCGGCGTTCCGCCTATTTCATCGACGCCTATTCTTTTTCCTTTAAAATCTTTCGGCTCTTTTATCGGAGAATCTTTTGGAACGAGAATTTTTATGCAGCCCTGATGAAGACCTCCTATGATTTTGATGTCGAGACCTTCATTGACCGACGGGAAAAACTGGAAATCTCCGTTTGCTATTGGGTATTTTCCGCTTGAAAGACCGGCTTTGTTTGTTTCAAAAGTTCCGCTTACCAAAACGGCGTTTATTCCTTCGTTTTCAAAAAAACCTTTTTCTGCGGCTATATAAAAAGGCGCGCCGCATGCTCCTCCGCCGAGCGCTTCAATCTCTACCGTCCCTAAGGGAAAGCGCGCGTCTTTCTTTGGCGCGCATGCCGGTAAAATCAGAAAAAACGCCGTTACAAAACAAATCATTTTAAAAATTTTCATTTCATTCTCCATTTTATTTCGCGTATGAATTGCTCTTTATAAAAGAGACAATGTCTTTGCTTATGTCTTTGTAGAGCTGTTCGTCCCAATGCGTGTTGTGGCTTGCTCCCTCTTTTTTAATAAAAAGAATTTTATCCGAACCTAATTTTTCTATCAGTTCGAGCTGGTCTTTTAAAGAAAAGAAAGCGTCTTTTGTTCCCCATATAATCTGCGCGGGAACTTTTATTTTTGAAAGATTTTCGGGATTTCCAGAAATTCCGTTTGCCGCATTTACCCATGCGTAAAGCGGAAGTTTTTTTGCATTCTCCAAAGTTTTGCTTACAAAAGCCGGATCGTAATTTGTAGAAAGAGTCCAGTCTTTTAAAAAAGCCTCAGGCAATTCTTTTGCGTTATTAATTCCTTCAAAAGTTTCTCCGTCGCCGTTTAAAAGCCATGCCAGAGTTTCGTTTCCTTCAACGGTCGCCGCAGAACCTATTAAAGTGATCGCCGACACTTTATCGGGATTTTTAACGGCTAAATTCTGGCCTATAAAACTTCCCAGAGAATGTCCGGCAATCAACGCTTTTTTGATTTTTAGCTTGTCGAGCAGATTATTGATGTCTGCGGTATGCTCTGCGACGCTGTAATATCCTTTTTTGGGTTTGTCTGAGGCTCCGTGTCCTCTGAGATCAGGAATTATTACAAAATAACCGGCGTCGGCGATGAGCGGGGCGACCTGCGCAAAAGAAAGATAAGAATCCGTAAATCCGTGTATAAGAACGACCGGAGGATTTGTTGTTTCTCCTATAGTTACATAAGCGGCTTTTATTGCCGTATCAAGCTTTACATATTTGTATTGCGGTTCGTAAACGGCCGCAGTTTCGGCGTTTACGGGCGCTGCGCCCAAAACAAAGAGAGCGGCTGCAGATAGAATTTTGATTATTATTTTCATTTTTGTTATCCTGTTGATAACGGCGGCAAAGTCAGGGGTTAGCTTCTTTGCCGCCGCTTTTTTTCGGCGGATTGCGCCGCCGAATATCTTAATTTTTAGGCGTTACCGCAAAAACTCTTGAAGTAAATCCCGTCCCGTCTTTAATGTTTGGAAATGTTAAAAAGACAATGCTTCCGACAGCCGGAACTTTATCGAGATTTTTTAACAGCTCGACGTTAAGTTTGCCTGAAACTAAAACATATCTTTCTTTTACAAAACCTGACTTTTCTCCCTCAACTGCAGAATCTGTGTCGGGAGTTTCATGCCCGATTACCGCGACGTTTCTTTCCTTTATAAGAAATTGAAGAGCTTCAAGCGACCAGCCCGGATAATGAGCTTTTCCGTTTGAGTCTTTATTTTCATATGTTTCGGCGCTGTGTTTAGACCAGTCGCTTCTGAATGCCACAAAAGAATTTGGCGGTATTTTTCCGTACTGCTTTTCAAAATCCAACACGTCTTTTTTTGAAAGAACGTAGTCTGCGTTTTTCTTTACGGCTTCGGATTTGTCTATTACTATAAGTTTGTAAGCAAGGTCTCTCACGTCGGTATAATCGCTTGTTCTTTTTGCGCCGCTCTTTGTGTCAAAATGTCCGGGAAAATCCGTATGCGTTCCGTATTGTCCGGGCAAGGTGTAGAGAGAAGATTCAAACCATCCGTCGGTATTTGCAAAAGTGTATTTTTCCGTTACTACAAGAGGGTCAAATCCGTACCAGTGCGGAGTTTGAGGGGATACTTCAAAACTTAAGTCAACCCAGTCGTAATTTGCTTTTAAATCGTCGAGTTTCGTCCATAAATTCTGAGCTCCGGCTATTGACGCCGCAAATGTCAGGGCTAAAGCCGAGTTTATTATTTTTTTTATTATATTCATTTTATTTCTCCCGTTATGCTGTTATTTGTTTGCCTTAATACATTCTAAAAGCGTCGCGCCGCTATGCTTTGTTTTGACGCATTCGTTCGGTTGAAACCGCTTTTGTGGCTAAACGGTAACGCAGATAATTTCTTATTAAATAGTGATATTTCATCGTTTTTGCTCCGTTTTCTAATCTATATTGTTAAAAGCCTGTTCTAAATCTTCTATCAAGTCGTCTGCGTCTTCTAATCCTATTGAAAGCCTTATTAAATTGGCCGCTATATTGGCTTTTTTTAAATCCGTTTCGGTAAGTTCTCCGTGCGTAATTTTAGGAGGATCTATGACTAAAGATTTTGCGTCGCCCAAATTTGCAAGATAAGAAAATATTTTTAATGAATCTATAAATTTCTCGGCCTGTTTGACGCTTCCGTTAATTTCAAAAGATAAAATGTAGCCGGCTCCTTTTGGAAAATATTTTTTTGCCAGATCTTTATAAGGGCTGTCGGGAGTTTCTGAATAATTCACTTTTTTTACTTTTTTATTTTTTGAAAGATAAGCGACGATTTTTCTTGTGTTTGAAATGTGTTTGTCAAGCCTTTCCGAAAGCGTTTCTATTCCTATTAAAGCCAAATAGGCGTCAAAAGGGCTTAATGCGGAACCGAAAAAATTTAAATAATCCATTCTCGCTTTGCCGGTGATAGGCGCAGACGGGAAAACCTCTAAATAAGAGCGGGGATTATTATCTGCGTCTCTTAAAGTCCAAATTTTTTGGTGCAAATGCTCGAATTTTTCTTTTTTATATTCAAATTTCCCGCTTTCTAAAATTAATCCCGCTATTAAATTTCCGTGTCCCGACAACGCTTTTGTCGCGCTGTAAATTACGATGTCTGCGCCGTATTTAAAAGGGTTTAATAAATAAGGAGTAGCCACAGTATTGTCAACTATTAAAGGTATGTCGTATTTGCGGGCTAAATTTGACAGAGCCTCTATATCTACAAGCGTGGCGTTTGGGTTGCTTATGCTTTCTACAAAAATGGCTTTTGTGTCGGGCTTTATTTCTTTTTCAAGCTCGGCGGGATTTTCTATATTTAAAGAAAAATCAAAATTAATGTTGAATCTCGGCAAAATATTTTTAAAACTTTCAGACGTTCCGCCGTAAAGATAGGGCGAAGTTAAAATTCGTCCGCCGCCTTCGGCGATAGTAAAAAATGCGTAAGTTATTGCCGCAGCTCCTGAAGCTACCGCTAAAGCCGCGCTTGCCTCGTCTAAAGCCGCCGCTCTTTTTTCAAGAACGTCAACGGTAGGATTATTGATTCTGCTGTAAAGCCATGCGTCTTCCTGAAATGCCGCAATGCGTCCGGCTCTGTTTGTGTCGCCAAGCTCATATGA
>JAISRM010000038.1 GCA_031273645.1 Endomicrobium sp. | reverse complement strand
GAGAAGACAAGAGGGAAAACAGAATAATTTCAAAATTTAGAGTAAAAGTTGAGAATGTGATAGGTAAGATAAAAAGATTTCATATAATAAGCCATAGATATAGAAACAGAAGAAAACGTATCGGATCAAGATTTAACTTAATAGCTGCTATCCAAAATATTGAACTCTGAGTTCGGAAAGAGGTTTATTGTTGTTTTAAAAAAACAGGCAAAGCCTGTTGAATTATAAGTTCTGACGGGGAAATGTAATCTTTGATTATGTTTAAATCTGTTTCGTTTAAGATATTTGTGTCGTAAGTTGTTCTAAAAATACAGGCGAAGCCTGAGCCTACAAGGCTGCTTTCTTTGATTATTGAGATAGAACGTTTAACGCGTTCCAAATCCCCTTTGTAAAACAAACCGTACTTTGACAAAGGGGATTTAATGTCCATAGCTATAAAATCTATCAGCTTTTCGTTTATCAGTTCTTCTAAAATGTCGGGGTTAGAGCCATTTGTGTCAAGTTTGACGGCAAACCCAAGCGTTTTAACGCGCAAAATAAAATCTTTTAAATCTTTTTGAACAGTAGGCTCGCCGCCGCTTATCACCACGCCTTTGAGGAGGTTTCGCCTCTTTTTTAAAAAAGCGATAACATCTTCTTCCTCTAAAACTGTTTCAAATAAGTTTGGATACACCAGCTGCGGATTGTGGCAGTACGGGCAAAACATATTGCAGCCTTGCGTAAAAATTACAGCGGCCGGTTTTTGCGGATAATCTATTAAAGATAATTTTTGCAGCCCGCCTATTTTCAATTTGCCCGCCTGTTTTTATGCATATACATTATAATATAGTATATCTGCTAAACGTATTTTTTGCGCGCCTGCAAAGAAGACAGACTTTCTTCATGTCATTGCGGGGCAGCGTCCAGATATTTTTTTAAAAACGTTTTGCGTTTTTAAATTATTTGCACGGGCAGTAATTCTTTCTGATTTTAAATTCTTCTTTTTTGCCCTCGTTCCAAAGCGTAACCGGACGCAAATAACCTACCACTCTCGAATAAACTTCGCATTTTGTGCCCGAAACAGCTGCTTTTTGCGATTGCAGCTCCTGAATTTTTACCGCAATTTCTTGCATAGTCATAATAAACCTCTCCTTTGGCAGCTTCACCGGCAGCCTCGCCGGCAGCCTCGCTGCTTTATTAGTTTAGCGGCGAGAAGCCGCTTTATTTAATGTAAAAAGAATTTTTTAGCAAACTTGGATTCCCGCTTTCGCGGGAATGACAACACTGAGGGAACGGATTCCCGATAAAAACACTCGAGTGCAGGCTGCTAAGGAAGAACAAATATTAAAAACGCAGGAATGACAAGCTGCGCTTGTTTTGTCATCTCAACTCTTATAAAAACAGACGAAGTCTGGGCTGCCAATCACATAAAAACAGACAAAGTCTGCTGCGCAAGCAGTTCAAGCGCTTTGATTTCTTTGTCAATAGCTTCTATTTTTTCCTGTTTGCATTTTGGGCATTGCGCGTGTTCGCCTTCAATATAACCGCATTTCGGACATACGCTAAACGTCGGCGTTACGCTAAAATAAGGCAAACTGTAATTTTCGCATACGGTTTTTATAAACTCTTTTAACGCCTGCGTGTCTTTAACGCGCTCGCCCATAAACATATGGACGACCGTGCCGCCGGTATATTTTGTCTGCATATTGTCCTGCAAATCCAAATTTTCAAAAATGTCGTCGGTATAATTTACGGGAAGCTGGCTTGAATTTGTGTAAAACGGAATTTCTCCGCCGCTGTTAGCAGAAATAATATCGTGAAACTTTTGTTTGTCAAGTTTTGCAAGCCTGTAAGAAGTTCCTTCGGCCGGGGTAGCTTCAAGATTATAATTGTTGCCGGTTTCTTCCTGATACTTTATAAGGACGTCCCTCATAAAATCTAAAACGTATTCGCCGAAAGCTTTGCCTTTTTTTCCGCCTATGCTTTCGCCGAACAAATTCATGCAGGCTTCGTTTAAACCCACAATTCCGATAGTGGAAAAATGATTTTTCCAGTACTCGTTAAAACGTTCTTTTACGCTTCTTAAATAAAAGCTCATATACGGATACAAAGTTGACGAAGTAAACCTTTCAAGCACTTTTCTTTTTATTTCAAGGCTTTCTTTGGCTATGTCCATATTCTTTTTTAAAATCGCAATAAAATCGCTTTCGTTTTTGGCAAGGTATCCTATGCGCGGCAAATTTATAGTAACAACGCCGATAGAGCCCGTAAGAGGAGCCGCGCCAAAAAGTCCGCCGCCGCGTTTTTGAAGTTCGCGGTTATCTATGCGCAAACGGCAGCACATCGAGCGGGCGTCTTCGGGTTTCATGTCGGAATTTATAAAGTTTGCAAAATAGGGAATGCCGTACTTTGCCGTTATGTCCCAAAGCGCGTTTATATTGGGATTATCCCAATCAAAATCTTTTGTTATATTATATGTAGGGATTGGAAAAGTAAAAACTCTGCCTTTTGCGTCGCCGTCAAGCATAAGTTCCAAGAAAGCCTGATTGAGCATGTCCATTTCTTTTTGAAATTCGCCGTACTTTTTTTCCCGTCTTTGCCCGCCTATAATCACCGGCTCGTCTTTATAATGAGGCGCGACAGTCAAATCCATAGTTAAATTGGTAAAAGGCGTTTGAAAACCCACGCGCGTAGGAACGTTGACGTTAAACAAAAATTCCTGCAAAGCCTGTTTTACTTCGCCGTAAGACAATTTATCATAATAGATAAACGGAGCAAGCAAAGTGTCAAAATTTGAAAAAGCCTGCGCGCCTGCGCTTTCTCCCTGCAATGTGTAGAAAAAATTTACAATCTGGCCTAAAGCCGTGCGGAAATGTTTTGCGGGTTTTGCTTCGGCTTTGCCCGACACGCCCTTAAAACCGCTGATAAGCAAGTCCTGCAAGTCCCAGCCGACGCAGTATGCGCCAAGCAGACCTAAATCGTGCAAATGCAAGTCTCCGCTCATGTGCGCCGCGCGAACGTTTTCCGGATAAATTTTGTTAAGCCAATAAACTTTGCTTACTTCGGAAGAAATATAATTGTTCAGCCCTTGCAGAGAATAAGACATATTGCTGTTTTCGTTTACCTGCCAATCTATTTTTTCAAGATACTGTTCAACAAGATTGACGTTGAAAGCTGAAGTTATTTCCCTGATTTTGCTGCGCTGGTCGCGGTACAAAATGTAAGCTTTAGCCGTTTTTTTATACACCGAAGAAAGCAAAACTTCTTCAACAATGTCCTGCACCTGCTCGACGGTAGGTTTGCCCGCGCTGATCGTGTCTTGTAAAAGCGATAAAGCTTTAATAGTCAGTTTGTCGGCGATATCCTGTCCAAATTCGCCTGCAGCCTGCCCGGCTTTTGCTATCGCCGCGGCTATTTTTTTAGGATTAAAAGCTTCCACTGAATCGTTTCTTTTTACTATCGCGCTAAAAAATTCCGAATTTTCCATTTTACCGCTCCTTCAGACTTCGTCTGTTTTTATGGGATTGGCAGCCTGAGCCTGTTTTTGTCATCCACGAAAGTGGGATACACGTTTGCTAAGAAATTCTGTCAGCCAAAGTCTGTTTACAGCCTTCGGCTGTTTTATAAAAACAGGCGAAGCCTGTCGTCAGTTTGTCATTCCCGCGTTTTTAATATTCGTTCTTCCTTAGCAGCCTGCACTCGAGTGTCTCTATCGGGTGGGAATCCATGTTTACTAAAAAATTCTTTTTACATTGTGTCTTTAAAAGAAATAATGTTAGAAGCTATATTAATATTAAACATGGATTCCCATTTTCATGGGAATGACAGACATAAACAAAACAGACACTGAAAAACGATTGACAAAACAAACGCTGTCTGCGTTACAAAACAGGCGAAGCCTGTCGTCAGTTTGTCATTGCCGCGTTTTTAATATTTGTTCTTCCTTAGCAGCCTGCACTCGAGTGTTTCTATCGGGCGGGAATCCAAGTTTACTAAACAATTCTGTCAGACGCAGTTTGTCGTCAGTTTGTCATTCCCGCGAAAGCGGGAATCCACGTTTACTAAACAATTTTTTTACATTGTGTCTTTAAAAGAAATAATGTTAG
>JAISRM010000026.1 GCA_031273645.1 Endomicrobium sp. | reverse complement strand
ATGAGCGATTTTGTTTTTGTTACTTCCGACAATCCGCGAACCGAAGAGCCCGGCAAAATACTTTTAGATATTGAGGTCGGGATAAAGAGGGCGGGGAAAAGAAATTATAAAGTCGTTTGCGACAGAGAAACCGCCGTAAAAGAAGCCGTTATGATGGCCGACAAAGGCGATATTGTTTTGATCGCCGGCAAAGGTCATGAAACATATCAAATTATAGGGACGCAAAAAATACATTTTAACGACGCCGAAATAGCGCAAAAATACGTCGAGCTGAAAGAAAAACAAAAAAACGGCCGGCAGCGCATTATGCAAAAGGAGTTTGAATTCTGATGGAAGCTTTTTATCTTAAAGATCTCGTGAAAGCGGTAAACGGAAAATTTTTGATAGGGGATCCAAATCTTGCCGTAAAAAGCGTGTCCATAGATTCAAGAACCATAAAAAGAGGACAGTTCTTTTTTGCGATACAAGGGGAAAATTTTGACGGGCACGATTTTATAAAAGAGGCTGTTGAAAGAGAAGCGGCCGGAATCGTTTATTCAAAAGAGGACTCCGATTTTGCAAAACCTTTCCCTAATTTTCCGTCGATAATAAAAGTAAACGATACGGTTAAAGCTTTGGGAGATTTGGCAAAAGCTTACAAGGCGCGTTTTAGCGATTGCAAAATAATAGGACTTACCGGTTCAAACGGCAAAACGACTACGAAAGAAATACTCAAATCAATATTGTCAAAACGCGCGCGCACGGTTTCAAACAAGGGAAATTTCAACAATAGAATAGGATTGCCTTTATCGGTTTTAGAGCTTAAATCCGACGTAAAATACGCGGTTTTTGAAATGGGAACTTCCGAACGCGGAGAGATAAAAGTTTTATCAGACATTTTAAAGCCGAATGCCGCAATAATTACGAATATAGGCTTTTCACATCTTGAAACTTTTAAAAGCAAAGAAGGAGTTTTTGCCGAAAAAAGAACTTTGCTCGACGGCGTTGCCGAAGACGGTTTTATAGTGTTAAATAACGACGATCCGATATTGAAAAAAGTGTCTTCAAAAGCTTATTCAAAAATCATAACTTTCGCTTTTTACGGCGGAGCGGACGTTTATGCAAAAAATATAACGCTGTGGGCGCAGGAAACGAATTTTGTTCTTTGCAGCGGGGCTGATTCAATAGATATTATTATGCATGTAAGAGGAAGATTTAACGTTCTTAACGCTCTTGCGGCCGCGTCTGCGGCGATAGGCTTAGGTTTTTCCCTTAAAGAAATAAAAGAAGGCATAGAAACTTTTACTCCTCCGTCGATGAGAATGGAAACAATTGTTTCTCATTGCGGCGCAATCCTCATCAACGACGCTTACAATTCAAACCCGTCTTCCGTAAAAGAGGCCGTCGAGTCCGTATGCGAATCTTACGAAGGATACGAAATAAATCTTGTTTTAGGCGACATGTTGGAACTTGGAGAAGAATCTTACGATTATCATTTTGAAACCGGCGAATTTATAAACGGGAAAAAAAACGTAAAATCTGTTTATCTTATAGGCGAAATGACTCTTTACATAAAAGACGCGCTTAATAAAAAAAACGTTTTCCATGCAAATAATCAAAGCGAACTTCTCAATTATCTGCGCAACGCCGACATCAATAGGAAATCGGTTTTTCTTTTTAAGGCTTCAAGAGGAATGAAGCTTGAAAAAATATACGCTGAATTTTACGATTATCTTGAGAAGAGGAATAAATAAGTGTTCTATCATGTTTTTTACGGCTTAAGCCAGTTTTTCAGTCCTTTCAACGTATTCCAATATATTACTTTCAGGGCCGGCGGAGCAATGCTTACGAGTTTGCTTCTCTGTTTAATTTTAGGGCCGGCAATTATAAAAAAACTCAAGAATTTAAGAGCCGGACAAACGGTAAGAACAGACGGTCCGTCGAGCCATCAGGCTAAAAACGGAACTCCCACAATGGGCGGCGTTATAATACTTATTGCGATTTTGGCGTCCGTTTTTTTATGGGCAAGGCTTGACAACAGGTTTATTCTTTGGCTTTCCGGCGGCGCGCTGTGGCTGGGCGCTTTGGGTTTTATCGACGATTTTTTAAAAATAACGCAAAAAAATTCAAAAGGTTTGTCGGCCGGAACAAAATTATTCTGGCAGACTGTTTTTGCCGCCATGGCGGCCGGCTATCTCACTTTGTTTCCTTCAAATCCGGAATACTCTTCTTTGGTAAACGTGCCTTTTTTGAAAAACTTTTTTATAAATTTTTCTTTTGTTTACGTGTCTTTTATAACCGTCATTATAGTGGGCAGCTCAAACGCCGTCAATCTTACCGACGGCTTAGACGGTTTGGCTATAGGCAATATCGTGATTGTCGCCATAACGCTTGCGCTGTTTGCTTATTTTGCCGGACACGTGCAGATAGCCGGTTATTTAAAAATAGTTCCCGTTGCGGGTTCGGGCGAAATCACTGTGTTTTTGTTTGCCGTAGTGGGAGCGGGTTTAGGCTTTTTATGGTACAACGCTCATCCGGCTGAAGTTTTTATGGGCGATACCGGAAGCCTTTTTTTAGGCGGGATATTAGGCATGACTGCTGTTTTTATAAAGCAGGAGCTGATTTTAGTCGTTTTGGGAGGAGTATTTGTCGCAGAAGCCTTGTCCGTGCTTCTTCAAGTATTTTTTTATAAAAGAACGAAAAAAAGAATATTCAAAATGGCTCCTCTTCACCATCATTTTGAAATGCTTGGCATATCGGAAACTAAAGTTACAATAAGATTTTGGATAGTCGGAATAATCCTTGCGATACTTTCTTTTGCATCGCTGAAACTCCGTTAATTGTTAATATATCCACCGCCAGACTTCGTCTGTGTTTCTGATGACAGACTGCGTCTGTTTTATAGAATAACGGCTTGCGTCCGTGTTGTCATTCCCGCGAAAGCGGGACAGACTTCGTCTGTTTTATAGAATAATGGCTTGTGTCCGTGTTGTTATTCCCGCGAAAGCGGGACAGACTTCGTCTGTTTTATAGAATAATGGCTTGTGTCTGTGTTGTCATTCCCGCGAAAGCGGGAATCCACGTTTACTAAAAAATTATTTTTACATTGCGTCTTTCAAAGAAATAATGTTAGAGGCTATATTAATATTAAACATGGATTCCCATTTTCATGGGAATGACAGGCACAAA
>JAISRM010000013.1 GCA_031273645.1 Endomicrobium sp. | reverse complement strand
TGATATCCCATGTGTATGCGGCGCATCCTATAGGTCCGTGAACTATGTGATATGCGTCGGTAATGGGGTTTAAAACCACCCGCGCTCCGCAATAAACGCAGGCTCTCTGCGAGACGCTTCCTGCGACGCTTTCGCTGTCGCAATTAAGAGAGCCTCCCGCGCACCCTATAAAATCTTTTCTTTCCGATAATACGCCGTCTTTATTTAAAGACATTTTTAATCCTTTAAAAGATAATTTTACATTACCAATTCAAAATCTTCGTCGGCGGTGTCGGCTTCGCGCTTATCCATTAAGACGTTTAGCATAAGCTCTAAAATTCTCATAGCGCCTCTGTATCCGACCATAGGCATATACGGATGCACGTATCTGTCGAGTATGGGAAAGCCCATGCGCAAAAACGGAATATTTTCCGCTCTTGCTATTTGCTTTCCGTGCGTGCCTCCGATAAGCAAATCAACTTTGTCGTTTTTAAGCCTTTGATGAAGTTCAAAGAGGTCTGCCGCATGTTTTACAAAACCGTCTTTAGCGCCGAACTTATCAAAAAGTTCTTTGCCTTTTGTTTCAAAAGACGGGTCCGGCGTTCCGGTAATCAGATATTTAGGCTGCATTCCCAGAGAAAAACAAAATTCGGCAAGCCCTAAAACAGTGTCGGGATCTCCGTATATTGCCGCCGTTTTCTTATCGTAATACGGATGGGCGTCAATCATTATGTCAACAAGCTGTCCTCTTTCCGTTTCAATTTCTTCCGGCACGTCTTTTCCGCTAATTTCAGAAAGTTTTGAAATAAAAGCGTCTGTAGCTTCTATGCCTATGGGAAGTTCTAAAATATGTTCTTTTACTTTGCACTTTTTGTTTAACTGCCTTACGCCCGCAGACGCGGCCGCGGCGCCAAGCCCTAAAACGTCGGAACAGTTTCCCGCATCCTGTATTTCTTCGACGGTAGTTCCGCCTTTCGGGTACATCTCAAAATTTCCCGTCATGGGGCTGTCTAAAACTCCTGAAGTGTCAGGAAACATAATAAAGTCAATATTCATAATTTTTAATATGCGTTTTATTTCTTTCATATCTCCCGGATTTACAAAACCGGAAATAACGCATATTTTTCCGTTGGGCTGTCCCGTATTTTTTGAAAAATAAGAAATCATGCTTTTGACCATATTCGAATAGCCCGTAATATGCGAGCCGACATAACTTGGAGTATTTGTGTGTATTACGAATTTTCCTTCGGGAACGTTTTCAAGCTGTCCGATAATAGTAGGTATGTCGTCGCCGATCGTTTCAGACAGACACGTCGTATGAACGGCGATAACGCGCGGTTTATAAATTTCAAAAATATTTTTTACGGCGGTCTTTAAATTGCTTCCTCCGCCAAATACGGATGCGCCTTCCGTGAACGAACTTGTAGTCGCTATTACCGGCTCTTTAAAGTGTCTGGTCAAAAACGTTCTATGGTAAGAGCAGCAGCCTTGCGAACCGTGGCTGTGAGGCATGCATTGGCGTATTCCCAAAGCCGCATACATTGCGCCTACGGGCTGGCATGTTTTAGCCGGATTAATTCTAAGCGCTTGTCTTTCTTTATATTTTTTAGGCGTAAGTTCTAACATTATTGATTACCTCCCGCAAATTCTCCGGTAAGTTTGGGCTCTTTTTTCCAAGGCGCGACTATATAACTCCACGTCGGAGTAGTTATCCCCATGGCGACGTCTTTTGCGAAATTTACGCATCCGCGAAATCCGGCGTAGGGACCGCCGTAATCGTAAGAGTGAAGCTGGCGCGACAAAACTCCGGCTTTTTGCGCCACAAATTTGTCTTTTATTCCCGAAAAGAAAATATCGGGTTTTAACATCTTTATAAATTCTTCTGTTTCAATATGGTTTAAGTCGTCTATCACAATGCTGCCGTCGGGCATATCTTTTATCATTCCGGCGTAATAGTTGAGCGGAATTTCTTTTGAAAGCTTATCGTATTCTTCCTGAGAAAGCCGCATTTTAAATTTTTCGGGATCTTTTTCAATTTTAAGCTCCTGAATATTTTTGCTGTCGGCGTCTTCTTTTATCGTCGAGATTACTTCTCTTCCCTCGTAATCGTCCCTGTGGGCAAATTCGTATCCCGCCATCACCGTAGTTACTCCAAGCGACTTTAGAAGATTTTGATAATGATGGGCTCTTGAGCCTCCGACGTATAAAACGGCTTTTTTGCCGTTGAGAATTTTGCGGTATTGTTCAAAGTCGTCTGCGATATCCTCTACTTCTTCGGCGATAACTTCTTCCGTTCTTTGTATAAGCGCTTCGTCTGCGAAATATTTCGCCATATCGCGCAGAGATTTAACCGTATGGTCTATTCCTATAAAATTAACTTTCACCCAGTCGGTTCCGTATTTTACGCGCATCATTTCTCCGATATAATTTATAGAGCGGTGGCACTGCACGACGTTTAAGTTTGCGGCGTGGGCGTTGACAAGCTCTTCGTAAGCTCCGTCGCCAGTCATAACGGAAATAACTTCGTATCCTATTTTTTTAAGAATTCTGCCTATTTCCCAGCCGTCGCCGCCGATATTGTATTCTCCCAAAATATTTATTCTGAACTTTCCGTCCTCAACTTTCATATCGCCTTTTCCGATAATTTTTGATATGAGACCGTTATTTGCAATATGATGTCCGCCCGACTGGCTTACGCCCTTATACCCTTCGCAGCTATAGGCCGTAACGCTTATGCCGTATTTTTTTTCGGCTTCAGCCGCGACGGCGTGAATGTCGTCTCCGATAAGACCTACGGGACATGTTGAAGCGATCATTACTGCCGCAGGATGAAAAAGCTCGACGGCTTCTTCTATTGCAAGCGTCAGTTTTTTTACTCCGCCAAAAACAATGTCTGACTCCTGCATATCGGTGGTAAGGCAATATTGGACGAAATTTCTGCCGTTTCTGCCTTTTGCTTTATTTCGGCGCGTTCCCCATGCGTAATAAGAACAGCCTACCGGACCGTGCACAATAACCGCCACGTCCTGCAAAGGTCCTAAAACTACTCCTTTGCAGCCCGCATAACAACAGCCTCTGCTGGTGATAATGCCCGGTATGGTTCTGCTGTTTGCCGCTATTTCTTTTTTATCTCCGCCTTTTTCAAGAATATGCTCTTTCCTGTTTCTAAAGACTGCGGCGGGATAATGGTCTAAAATATTTTGAATTGCTTTTGACATAATTTTCCTCCGGTCAATTAAACCGCGCTTTCTCCGGATTCTCCGGTCCTTATTCTGTAAACTTCGTTTACCGGCATTATAAAAATCTTGCCGTCGCCGGCTTGTCCCGTCGAATTTGCGTCTATAATCACTTTAACTATTTTTTCAACTTCCTCGTCTTTTACGATTATATTTATAAAACGTTTCGGCAAAAGTCTGTAAGCGTCGGCTATTTGTGAAAGAGCTATGCTTTCGGGAGACTCCGCCGCGCTTGAGAGCGCGTTAATAATTTGTATGGCTATTTGTTTTTTTCCGCGTCCCATAACTTTGCTGCAAGTCATAGACGGAAAACCCGAATCTCTTAAGGCGTCTTTAGTCTGATTGATCATGTTTTGGCGTATAACTGCAAATACTTCTTTCATTGTTAAAAACCTCCCGTTGATTTGAGCCGGCGCGCCCTTTAAAGTTCTTTTTTTGCAGAGCTGATAGTATAAACTTCTTCAACGGGCGAAACGAATATTTTTCCGTCTCCAAACGCCCCTTTTTCGCCTGTTTTTGCCGTTCTCATAAGAACTTTGATAACGTCGTCTTTATCTTCGTCTTTTACGACTATCATAAGCATGCCTTTTGGAATTTCGTCATATACCACGTCTCCGATTTTTATTCCTCTCTGTCGTCCTCTTCCGGCGACGTCGAGTTTTGTTACCGCCGGAAAGCCTGCGTCGTTAAGCTCAGAAATTACGGCCGGAACTCTTTCAGGCCTTATAATCGCTCTTACTAAAAGCATAATTTTCCTCCGATTAATTATTGTCGTTATATTTATTATCCTACCATTCCAAATTCCATCATAAGCTCTTCCATTTTTTCCTGCTTTAACGGTTTTGGTATTACGAACATATCGTTTCCGTCTATGGCTTTTGCAAGATTTCTGTATTCTGCGGCCTGCGCGCTTTCCGGCTCGTAATTTATCACGGTCTTTCTGTTGATTTCCGCGCGCTGCACAAGATTGTCTCTGGGCACAAAATAAATCATTTGAGATCCAAGCTCTTTTGCAAACGCTTCAATAAGCTCTTTTTCTCTGTCAACTTTTCTGCTGTTGCAGATAATTCCGCCCAGACGCACGCCGCCTGTCGTGGCGTATTTCTGAATGCCTTTAGATATATTGTTTGCGGCATACATCGCCAT
>JAISRM010000008.1 GCA_031273645.1 Endomicrobium sp. | reverse complement strand
AGCTGGATACACGTTTGCTAAAAAATTCTGTCAGACAGCCTTCAGCTGTTTTTTTGTCATTGCCGCGTTTTTAATATTTGTTCTTCCTTAGCAGCCTGCTCTCGAGTGTTTCTATCGGGTGGGAATCCATGTTTGTTAAAAATTCTTTTTACACCCGATAAAGACATTCGGGCGCAGGCTGCTTAGGAAGAAAAGATCATTAAGTTTTTAAAAGCAATAATGTCAGAAACTATATTAATATTAAAAATGGATTCCCATTTTCATGGGAATGACAGGCACAAACAAAACAGGCGAAGTCTGCCCATTTTCATGGGAATGGCAGACATAAACAAAAAAACAGGCGAAGCCTGCCCATTTTCATGGGAATGACAGACATAAACAAAAAAACAGGCGAAGCCTGCCATTTTCATGAGTTGATGACAGACACAAACAAAACAGACACTGTGTCCCATAAAACAGACGAAGTCTGCAGACGCGGGCTGTGTTTCATAAAACAGGCGAAGCCTGCCATTTTCATGATGACAGCGAATGCGTTAATTTAGGTCGTTATTTCCTGACAGGAGAGGCATCTAAATGAAAAAAAAATGTCTAATTAAAATTGTTTTTGCCGCATATTGTCTGTCAATGTCTGCAACGCTTCCTGCTTTGCCTGCTGCGCAGGATTTTATGAAAGAGCAAGAAGAAGCCGTTACCATAAACAGCTTCGAAGAAGCTTATCTTCAACGCTTTGCGATATTTGCAAAATACGGCGAAATTTTTATGGATTGCGGTTTAAGAAATTATTTTTCGCTAAACGATAAAAATTACGATGAAAATATGCTGAAACGCTGGCGCGGCGAATTTTTGCAAAACGAAAAAGCGGCAAAAGAAGGCGTTTTTACAAAAACGCAGCTCAGCCAAGAAGACGCCGCGCTCGTTAAAGCGATAGACGAACAAATAGCGCAAATGCAAAAAAATAATTTTATTGACAAAAACGGAGTTCTGACTGCAAATACCGCAAACATAATAAATATGTTTCAATTTGACAATTACAGCGGCGAATTTATGCAAAAACTTTCCGATAACAATATGGTAATTGTAAAAGAAAATTCATCGCGTCTTTTTGACATATACAATAATAATAACTATTTGCAAATTCCAAGTTTTATCACTACCGATTTAATTCTTCAGCTTTCTGCGGCATATATTTCATATTTTAAATTTCTTATGCATAGTAAATCCGCAGACGCGTCTTTTATAGATCCGTATTGGGACAAATGTCTTCTGGCTTTAAGCGCCGCGCATGAATCTTATCCCGCTTTTATGAAACTTACCGCATGGCAGATTAAAAATCTGAACGCTTCTCTGTCTGCGCAAATGTCGTTAAAGCGCGGCGATTTAAATTTTCTCGTGAAAGAGCCGGCTGAAAAGCCTTTGACAGGTCTGAAAGATAAAGAAAACAACGATATTCCGCCGGACGCTTTTAGCGTCGGCTATGTGGAGCCAAACATTTTGTTTTGGCAAAAAAACGAGCAATTGATAGATGCGACAATTAAAGCTCTTGAAGAGAACTCTCTTTTATCGGGAGATTTAAGGCGCAAAACCGATAAACTTAAAGATATTGCGGGCTTTTTGTCGGAAGTAAGCCTGAAAGAGTTAAAAGGACAAACGCTTAGCAAACAGGAGTACGACAGAATTTCGTGGTTTGGAGAAGAAATAGAGGCCGTAACGTATTTTTTTCTTCAAAAACCTAAAACAAAACAATCTGTTTTGCCGGCATTTGCAGAAATTTACGCTAAAGATAAAGACGTAAATTTGTACCGCGCTTTAGGAAACGCAAACGCCGTTTACGCAATTGTTGAAATAGGCGGATATTTGTATCTTACAAAAGGCGCGGTTTTTGGCTATTACGAATTTAGCCGCCCGCAGACTGCAAAACCTTTGACCGCATTGCAATGGCAAAAAATGCTGAAAGAAGATAAAACTTTACAAGAACCGGCGTGGATAAAGGACTATATTATCAATTCTGCAAAACCGCCTCAATAAACATGTATTTGCATGACATTTGTATGCGGGCATGGGCTTGCAAATTGGCAAACGGTCAATGTTATTTTATACAATTATAAAAATCGGCAAAGCCGGCAAGAGGAAAATTTTATGGACAAAAAACACATTAGCGTAGGGCTGATAGGCTACGGCACAGTCGGCAAGGGCGTTGTCAGAATTTTGCAGGAAAATAAAAAAATCGCGCTTAGGAAAGCAGGCGTTCCCATAAAAGTTAAATCTATTTGCGATTTAAATCCGATAGATAAACCAGAGCTTTACGTTAAAAATTTCAGAGATATTATAAAAGATCCCGAAATTGACGTTATCGTCGAGCTGATAGGCGGCTATGAGCCGGCGCGTTCCATCATTATTGAATCGCTCAAAGCCGGAAAAAACGTTATAACGGCAAATAAAGCGGTTTTGGCAAAATACTGGGACCAAATTTGGACGACGGCGCAGGAATGCCAAAAATCAATTTATTACGAAGCGTCCGTCGGAGGCGTTATTCCGGTCGTTCAGGGTTTAAGCGAAGGTTTGGCGTCGGAAGAAATACTTGAAATCAAAGGAATTTTAAACGGCACGACAAACTTTATTTTAAGCGAAATGACAAAGCGCGGCGTAGCTTATGAAGAAGCGTTAAAGAGCGCGCAAAAAGCCGGCTTTGCCGAAGCAAACCCTTCCTTTGACGTTGACGGCATAGATACGGCAAATAAACTTGCAATACTTGCTTCGCTTGCGTGGGGCGGCTGGATAAAAGTTAAAGATATTGCGGTAAAAGGCATTTCAAATTTAAGCATAGACGACGTTTTGATCACGCAGGATTTCGGCTACGACATAAAACTTATAGGCAGCGCGCAAAAAACTAAAAACGGCATAGATTTGTCGGTTCAGCCTTGTCTGGTAAAACACGACAACGCTTTTGCCACCGTTGAAAACGAATATAATGCCGTCGAGATTACCGGCAAAGATTCCGGCGACGTTTTATTTTACGGTAAAGGAGCAGGGCAAGGGCCTGCCGCAAGCGCGGTCGTTTCAGACATTATCAATCTGTCGGAATTTATAGTTACAAGCACCGCCGGAATTGTGCCTGAAGTCGTTTACGATAAAAAAACAAAAATCAAAGTTTTGCCGGCGGGAAAAAGCAAAGCGCCTTATTATCTGCGCCTAACCGTCGCCG
>JAISRM010000005.1 GCA_031273645.1 Endomicrobium sp. | reverse complement strand
AGTTCATTTGTTTGTTTGCCGCGTTTTTTTGCGCCGGATTGTTTTGTTTTGCGCCGGTTCAGCCGCTTTTTGCCGAAAATGACCATGAAATTTTAAGCGATTCGCTTACGCAGGTAGGGTCGGTAAAAAAAGGAGGCAAAATAACGGTTCCGGGATTTTATTTTGAAGACGGTTCTTCTTTTGTCAACGACAACCTTAAGAAGTATTTGAAAAACGCTGCGGCTTCTATAAAGAAAATAAAATATTCGTCAATTTTTGTAGATGGTTATACCGATAATCTCGGCGAAAGAAAAGCGAATAACGGGCTTTCAAGGTTAAGAGCGCAAGCCGTGAAAAAGGAACTTGTAAGGAATGGAATTTCTGCGTCAAAAATTAAGGCAAGAGCTTACGGTTCGTCAAATCCTATCGCGTCAAACAATCATAAAAACGGCCGCATACAAAACCGAAGAGTAGAAATAATCATCAATTAGCGCTATCGCGCTTTTTATGGATTGAATGGATCAAATGTCTTCTATAAAACAGGCGAAGCCTGTTAGAGCATGAGGGTGATGCCGGCGCCTATGGCTTGAACGCCTTCTTTAAATTTGCTTTCTAAATATTCGCCGTTGTTAAGATGCGAAGAATCAATATTTTTTGTAACTTCCGGCATAGCCAGATAAGAATATTTAACGTTAACTATAAGCCATTTTGTAAGTCTTAAATTTATCCCGCCCTGCGCCTGCCACGAAAACCCGTTTTCTTTGCTTTCTTCCTGCAAATCTCTTATGCTAAGTTTAAGATTTGGCGATCCGACACCTATGCCTATTCCAAGAAAAGGAGTGATAATCGACTTTTGAACGTCCCAAAAATCGTACAAAATATTTGCAAAAACAGCCGTAGCTTTATATTCTATGTCGGAAGTTTCTTTGTCAACTTGAAAGCTGTGCTTACTTATAATTATATATTGTCCTTCAATTCTTATTTTTGAACCTAATCTGTATCCCGCGCAAAAATCGTATCTCGGTCCGTCCAAAATTTTTCCGTCTTCCGCTTTTTTGTCTAAAAAATGATCAATAAAGGAATCATAAGAAAAATTTTCAAAACTTTGCGATATGTTTGCGGCTATATACACATTGCTTTGCTCCGTTTCGGCAAAAGAAACGCCCGCCGCCGTCGCGCAACACAATAAAAGCATAAAAAGTTTCTTCATAAAAACTCCTTATCTATGATTTTTAAAATAAAGCACACTTTCTAAATATCTTATTTAATTAAGCATGTCAAGGACAGCATGTCAAGGACATGACGCTGTCCGAGACAGAAACTGTCTTGCAGCATGCCGGACTAAAAATATGCCGGCATTGACAGACACTGATTTTTATATTGTGTTACGTTTTAAAATTATGTAACATTACGTATCAATTTTACTCAAGGGGGATTACAAAATGATACGCAAGTTATTTATTGCTTTTGCCGCAACGTCTGTTTTTTGGGTTTCAGCCTTTTCGCAGGACGCTTTTTTATCGATAGAAAAAATTGCGCAAAAAAACGATTTTATTTCGCAAATTACCGTAGATGAAAAAGAAATAGAAAAGAAAAACAGTCCGGCCGCTTTAAATGCGGTCGAATCGGTCGCCGGAGTTTTTGTATCAAAAGGCGCCTCGGCGATAAAATCAGATTTAAGCATAAGAGGCATGGGCGACAGTTTTAGAAGAATAGGTTTATTTATCGACGGACGTCCCGAAAAAGTTTCGCTTTACGGCTGCGCGATCCCTCAGTCTTTGCTTTCGGGCAATGTCGCGTCGGTTGAAGTTATTAAAACTGCCGATTCCGTTTTGTACGGCGGCGACGGATTTGGCGGCCTTATCAACATTATAACGCGTCAGCCGCAAGGCATTCTTGAAGGAAGTTTCGGGTTTTCTTTTGGAACTTTTAACACGCAAAATTATAACGCTTATCTTGGCGGTCAGTCGGAAAAAATCATTTATGAAGTAAGCGTAAACAAAGCTTTAAGCGACGGTTTTGTTGAAAATTCAGGATATAATGCCAGCGATACTTATATAAAGATAGGATATAAAATAGACGATACGAGCGAAATTAAAATAACGAGAAAAGATTTTGTCGGAGTCGAATACGAGCCTGCCGCAAAGACCGTCGCCGGAACGGCCGTTGCCGCAAGCGCATATGATTTTAAAAGAAACGCGACGGACATAAAATATCAAAAGATTTTTGACAATGCAAAAATCGATATTACGGCTTTTGCCGACAGCGGCGAACATCAGTTTTCCGACGGATTTCATTCAAAAGACGCCATTTACGGCATAAACGCGCATTTTGAAAACCGTTTATTTAAAGACAACGTTTTAAAATACGGAGCCGAATACAGATATTCCGACGCGCAGCTTATCGCCGCGTCTGCGCCGCCGGCTTTAATGCCAAGAGGATACTGGAAGAAAAATGAGACGGCTTTGTTTGTTCTTGACGAGCACGAAGTTATGGCAGGCCTTACTCTTTTGGCGGGAGCAAGATATAATTACGATGAAATTTCAGGAGAAGCTTTTGGCGCGCGCGCCGGTTTTTCATATGAAATAACCGAAAAATTAAATGTAAGATCCGGATATTCCAGAAGTTTCAGAGCTCCTTATCTTAACGAACTTTATACCGTCCCGCCGAGAAATCCCGATTTAAAAGCCGAAACCCGCGACAGCTGGGAAATAGGCGTAAATTCTAAATATTTGGGAATTGATTTTGATGCGGCCGCGTTTATACTAAAAGGCGACAACTATATTCAGGAAACTTTTGTTTCTCCTTCAAGAGTTCCGGTTCCGGTAGAATTTAGAAATTCCGGGAAATATGAATTTAAGGGTTTTGAGGTTTCGCTAAAAGGAGACATTATAGAAAATCTAAGAGGATATGGCGCCTATTCCTATCTCGACGCCGGAAACTTAAACGCCGGTTCTTCAAGCGGAAAAATAACTCAGCCTGTGGTAAAACATAAGGCTGATTTGTCTTTAGATTATACCGTCGGAAAATTTAATTTTTACGTGGGCGCAATGTTTGTTTTTGACTATTACGGAATTTATGCGGCAAGCGTAAGCAACGCAACTGTGGTGAAGTTAAAAGATTTTAACGTGTTTAATGCAAAAGTTACTTTTAATATTACTGAAGCGCTCTCTGTTTTTATCTCGGCCGATAATTTTACAAATCAAAAATATGAAATGTACATAGTTTCTTTCGGCTCCGACAGAATTTACGAAATGCCGGGCATTACGGCAACAGGCGGAGTAAAATACTCGTTCTAATTTAAGAAATGAGGATTAAATTTGTATAATAGAACTCATTATGAATAAGATAATTTCTTTATTTCTTATCGCATGTTTTTGCTGCCTGTCTTTTGCAGCCCCTTATTCCGATCCAAATAAGACGAAAATGAATATTACCGTTACCACCGCAAACATAGGCGAAATTGTAAAAGCTGTCGGCGGCGATAAAGTTGACGTATATATAATGATAAAGCCGCTTATGTGTCCCAGCGATTACGATATAACTCCGCAAGCCGTAGAAAAGGCGGAAAAAAGCAATCTGATTTTAAGTCATAAATGGGAAAAATGGGTAAACAAGCTTAAACTTGAAGTCGGCGATTTGGGGAAACTGTATAAGACGATTGAAACCGACGGGAATTGGATGATACCTTATATTCATATAAGGGCTGCGGAAGAAATCAAAAGCCTTCTTGTAAGCCTCGACGAAGAAAACGCCAAATATTATGAAGAAAATTATACTCAATACGCTTATGAAGTAAATTTTGCCGCTTCCGTCGTTAAGAAAGAACTTGAAAAAGCTTACGGCGTTAAAGTTATGTCAAATTTTCAAGTTAAAGATTTTCTTGAAAATTACGGTTTTGACGTCGTAGCGGTTTACGGCAAAAGCGGTGAATTGTCTGCAAAGAGATTGTCTTATCTTATTAAAGAAGGAAAAAAAGATAAGATAAAATTAGTAATTGACAGTTTGCAGATGGGCGCTTCGGCCGGCAGAGAGCTTGCAAAAAATACCGGCGCAAAACAAATCGCCATAAGCAGTTTTATACTGGGCAAATCTTACGTTAATACGTTAAAAGACAATGTTGCCCGTCTTAAAAAGGCGCTTGAATGAGCGCAACCCCGACGTTTGCCGCAGAAATCAAAAATCTTTCCGTAATATGTCCGGGCAAGTTCCCTTTTGGAAACTTGCCCGGATGTGAAAAAAAAATTCTTGACCGCATAAATTTGAATTTGGAAAAAGGCGTTTTTTATTCGCTTATAGGAGCTAACGGCGCCGGCAAAAGCACGCTTTTAAAAGCTCTTTGCGGGCTGAGAAGTTTTAGCGGAAGCGTGAAAATATTCGGCCGCGATTTAAAAAAAGTAAAAAGAAACATTATAGGATATTCGCCGCAAAACGACGCTTCGGATAAGAATTGTCCCGTGTCGGTATATGAAGCCGTAAGCGTGGGGCGTTTTGCAAAAAACGGAATTTTTAGAAAATTTTTGCAGGAAGATGCAAACGCGGTGCAAAAAGCTCTTGCTCTTACCGGAATTGAAAATATAAAAAATATGCCCATAGGCGCAATTTCCGGCGGAGAAGCCAGAAAAACGTCGCTTGCAAGAGTTATAGCGCAGCAGCCGGAAATCGTTCTTTTTGACGAGCCTCAGGCAAATCTCGATCCGCAGTCAAAACAAGATTTTATGTCCCTTATAAAAGTTCTCTATAAAAAATTTGCTTTTACCTGTCTTATGGCCACCCACGACATAGATTTGATTCCGGACTGCTGTTCAAAAGTAATTATGCTCAAAAATTCAAAAATCGTTCTTGAAACCGACAACGAAAATATTGCAAAAAAAGCTAAAGAATACAATATTTATTCGTAACTCCGCGCCGCCGCCGCGCTGTCGCGGTTTTATGTTTTTTTTGGCTGTAGTTAATCAATGCCGGCGTTGTTACAAGTAATTGCTGTCGCGGTTTTTTTATATTTTTTCAGCTGTAGTTAAGAAACTTTCGCGCAGCAATCTGCGCGGCATCAGCGCTAACTGTCAGCAGTCAACTGATCAGGCTTCGCCTATTTTATGAAAACACAGACAGTGTCTGTTTTGTTAATTGTTTTTCAATGTCTGTTTTGTTTGTGTCCGTCATTCCCATGAAAATGGGACAGACTTCGTCTGCTTTATGGGATTGGCAGCCAGTGTCTGTTTTATAAATTGTTTTTCAATGTCCGTTTTGTTTGTGTCTGTCATTCCCATGAAAATGGGAATCCATGTTTAAAATTAATATAGTTTCTAACATTATTTCTTTTAAAGACGAAATGTAAAAAGAATTTTTTAGTAAACGTGGATTCCCACCCGATAA
>JAISRM010000254.1 GCA_031273645.1 Endomicrobium sp. | reverse complement strand
GTATCGTAAAACCCCAAGGAGAATACGAAGTCATTTCCATAACTTTTTCAAGCCTGTCGCGGTCTGCTTCCCTCATTCTGACCCTTATATCCATTTCGTCGTCTTTAAGTTTAAGTTTCGTAGCCACAAAACCTTTAATGGCCGCAAGCGTCATGGCCGAAATATCCTGCGTTGAAAGACCGAACAATGAAGCGCGTTCCCTTTCTATAGTAAGCCTGAGTTCAGGAACTTCGTCGGGCGGATCGAGCTTAATGCCGTAAAACTGCGGCATATTGTCCATTAATTCGCGTATATTGTCGGCGGCGGCTTTAAGAACTTTCAGATCTTTTCCCCTTACTTCTATGGTAAGCCCCGAAGCTGCGCCCACTCCCGAACCAAAAAGGCCCTGCTGCGTCATAAATTCCGTATTTATGCCTTTGATGTTCCATTTTTTTATTTCGTTTGAAATGTCGGCCACCAATTCGTCGGTGCTTAAGCCTTCGGGATTTAGCCGTCCTATAATTCTTGATTGATAAGAGCCAAGCGACTCTATTGAAGCTACGCCGCCGCTGTCTCCGGTAGAACCGACGCTTACGGAAATATCCCTTACTTCCGAATATCCGGAAATAAGTTTTTCTATTCTTTTTGAAGTTGAATTAGTAATTTCAAGAGGGGTGTCGGGCGGCAAAGACATGTTTAAAACAAATCTTCTCTCGTCAACTTTAGGCATAAAAGCTTTCGGTATAAACATAAGGCACACCGCGCCAAGCGCCGTGTAAATAAACATAATAAACATAACTTTTCCAAGCCTCATATCTAAAGCTTTTTGAAAGACAGGCGTAAAGAATTTGTTTATCGTCGCCATGCCGGCGGTAACGGACTGTTTAGCCAAATCTGCCGTCAAAGCAAGCCTCGGAACAAGAAACATAGCGGCAAAAATTGAAGATATAAGCGAAAAAGTGATAGTCAAAGCAAGCTGTTTAAAAAGCTGGCCTATCATGCCGGCTACGAAAACAAAAGGAATAAAGATTGCTACCGACGTAAAAGTTGAACTGATAATAGGCGCTAAAAGGCTTGAAGTCGCCGCGTAAATAGACTCTTTTTTTTCTCTTTTCTTATTGCGGTGAACCTGCATAAGAATATTTTCAAGCACCATGTTGGAATTATCAACCACCATACCTATTCCGACGGTCAACCCGCCCAAAGACATGGTGTTTATTGAAATGCCCTGAAAATACATAAGGCTTAAAGTAGTGCATAAAGCGACAGGTATGGCTATGTTAATTATAGTGGAAGCCATAAAGCTTTTCATAAAAAAGTAGAGAAGAATAAATGAGAGAAGAATGCCCTGAATTCCGTTTGAGTACAGATTTGCAAGAGATTCTTTAATGAAGTCCGATTGATCGGAAGTAACTTTTATATCGACGTCTTTTGGTATTTTATCTTCTATGTCTTTAAGTTTTTTATGCACATTGTTAGACAGATTGATCAAATTTGAGCCCGACTGCTGATAAATGCCGACGGAAATATTTTCGCTTCCGTTATAGCGCGAATATCCTTTTCTGTCCTTTAACGCCTCTTTCACGTCGGAAACGTCTTTTAAAAACACTATTTTGTCGCCCGTTTCCTGACGCTGATTTTTAACCCTTTTGGTGCTCATGGCCTGGTCCATATTGTAATCGACTTTTGAAAACGACAAGGTCGCGACGTCTTCTATGTTTTGAAATTCTCCGACGGTTTTTACAAGATATTCGTGTTTTTCCTCTTTAATTGTGCCGGCGGGATATGTAATGTTTGCGTTTTGCAAAGAAGTGATAATTTCGGTAATTGAAACTTGATTGGCAAGAAGCCTGCCTTTGTCAATTTCTACAAGTATTTCTTTTTCTTCGCCGCCTCTTAGCTCTACTTTGGCCACGCCTTCAAGCCTTTCAAGCTCGTCTTTGATATTTTTTTTGGCCGTGCGTCTAAGCTCCGCCATTTTTATCGGGGAAGATTCGCCGTTTTTATAGCTTACGGAAAGCATCATCGCTTCAACCTGCGTCGGATTATATTTGAGAACTACCGGCTCTAAAGCGTCGCGCGGAAGGCTTTCTTTAATTAAGTCTATTTTTTCGCGCACGTCCATAGCGGCAAAATCCATGTTTGTTCCCCAGCGAAATTCGCAGGTTACCACGGAAACGCCTTCTTTTGAATTTGACGACACTCTTTTTATATTTTTTACAGTCCCTGCGGTTTCTTCAACCATGCGGCTTATAAGTTTTTCCGCTTCTTCAGGACCTGCGCCTTCGTATTTGGTAACTATCGTTATCTGCGGATATTCCATAGAAGGAAACAGTTCCTGCGGTATTCTCGTATAAGAAATAAGCCCTAACAAACCTATCGATAAAAATATCATTATTGTCGTTACAGGTCTGTCAACGGAAAGTCTTAACATGCTCATTTTTAGTTCCTCTAAAAAGATAATCGGCGGCAACGGCAGCCAAATTCAGCTTGACCGTTATTAATCGTAATTTTAAATTTTTATTTTCGGAATTTTTGGCGCGACGGTATTCTTAGGAGGCTTTAACCCTGCATGGACCGGTTTCTTTAAAGCCATTCCTTTAAGCTTTCCCAATTTGTTTTTCTTAAATCCCAAATATCCCGCAATCAAAGAAAGATTTTTTAAAAAGCCTTGAAAACCGGATTTGGGCTTATCCATAAGAAAATATGCCGTCGGAATTATCAACAAAGTAAGCATGGTGCCGGTTATAGTTCCAAAAAGCACCGTAAGCGAAAGAGAGCGCCACATCGACGCGGCTTCATCGCGGCTTAAAACCATAGGCAGCAAACCGATAGTTTTCATTAAAAACGTTATAAGTTCCGGCCTCAGCCTTTCTTTGCACGATTCAAATATAACCCTTATAACATTTTTCCTGCCGACGCGTCTTTGATTTATTTTGTCAACTATGATAATAGCTCCGTAAACCACCGAGCCAAAAAGTATCATTATTCCTATCCACACGCCAAGGCTTATCGGTTTTTTAAAAATCCACAGAGAAAGAGCCACCCCGATAATGCTTAAAGGAAGAGCAAACATTATTAAAAAAGGCTGTTTGTAAGATTCAAAAATAGAAGCGAGAACAAAAAATATCAATATCACGGTAAGAGCGACGGCAAGCATAAACTGCCCCTGGCTGTTGACAGTTTTTTCATAATCTCCGGAAAGATTAAAAGAGTAATCTCTTGGAAATGCCACGCCTTTTAAAGCCTTATTAATTCCTTCAGCCGCCGTCGTAAGACCTATTTTCTGCCTGTTTGCGCTTATTTGTATAAAACGTTTTTTGTTTTTATGCCATATTTCCTGCGTTGACTTAATTTCTTTAGGAATTGCCACCTGCGCCACATGCACTACTTCTTTGCGCGAATTTATTATCTTAAGCATCATTACGTCGCTTACGTTTTTAACGCTGCCGGGCATAAGCCTTGCAATTGTTTCAATCTGTTTGCCTCCCGTTCTGTACTGAGTGGCGATAAGACCTCTGAGCTGGCAATGCAGAGTGTTTCCGAAATAATAAGCGGTAAGGCCGAAACCTGAAAGCCTTAAATTATCTACTATCAGGTTTATTTCAGGCTCGTCTTCTCTCATTCTTATTTTAACGTCGCTTAAACCTTTTACCTGCTGAAGCCTTCCGGAAGAAGAAAACGCAAGCTGCTTAAGCTGATCGTAATCCTGTCCGTAAAAGTCAACGAACATTTCTTTATTTCCCGCCGAATTTGAATCCTGATAGTAAACAAAAGCCGGAGAATAATCTCCGAAATTTTTCCTAAATTCTTCTTTAAAGTATTCGGCGTTTTTATAAACTTTAACCTCGACAAAAGTATGAAGCTTTTCAACTTTCGACGATACTCTTTCAACATCGTCCCTGTAAGACATAAGCTTTTGCTCAAGTTTTTTAACTATTTCGTTTGAAACTTCTATGCGGGTCGCCGGAGGAAACTGTATTCCTATTCTAAAGGTATTTGCATCTCCCGCGTCCATAAATTCCGAATCTCTTGATTTTAAAATATGAACCGAAAACAAAAATAAAAGAAAAACAAACAGCCACACGTATGTCTGCCTTCTGAAAACGAATTTAAGAATTCTGCCGTAGGCATGCCTTATCTTCATGTACCAGCCCTGAAACTCAAGCTCAAAATTGTTCTGCCACCTAAAAAGCTGCGGCGGAACAAAAAGCATTGTGCTGATAAGAGAAGCTATAAGCGCAAAAGTTATCGTAAGACCGAAAGGCAGATAAAGCTGTCTGATTTCCGGCTCAAGAAAAACCAGCGGAAAAAACACAACTATGGTGGTAACCGTAGAGGCAAAAATCGGCTGCCACAATTCCGCCGTGCCTTTGACGACGAGCTCTTCTTTAGTTTTATACGTTTTTCTGTGATTGTGAAACGATATGTTTTCAATAACGACTATCGCATTATCCATGACGTTTGCCATACCCATGGCAAGCCCGCTGAGAGTCATAACGTTAAAGGTCTGCTTAGTAAAATACATTAAAAGCACGGATATAAAAAGGCTCAAAGGAAGCGTGGTGCAGACTATGGCTATATTGCGCGCGTTTCTCATAAACAAAAACAAAATGGCGGCAAGAAGAATCGCGCCGACGACCAAAGCTTCGCAGAGCGAATAAATAGCTTTATTTATGTATTCGGCGTCATTTTTTACGACGGTTACGGCTATCGTGGGATCAAGAGTTTCTTCAAGCGAGTTTACGACTTTAATTGTGTCTTTGGCGGTGCTTATGGTATTTGCGGTCGATTCTTTTTGAATGTAGAGAGAAACGACGGGCTGAATATTAAGCCTTGCAAAAGAAGTCGCCTCGTAATATGAATCTTTGACCAAAGCTATGTCTTTTATTCTTATAACGGAACCAGACTCGGTAATGGCTATGCCGGTATTTTCAATTTCGCTTATGTTGTTGTATTCTCCGGTGGCTCTTATTACGTAATTTTTGCTGCGTTCGTCTATTTCTCCGGCGGATATTGATATGTTTGAAAGATTGATTTTCTGCACAACTTCAAGGATAGGAAGATTATACGCCACAAGTTTTGAATTGTCTATTTCTATAAGAAGTTTTCTTTCCCTGCCGCCGCCGATCTCAACGTTTGCAACTCCGGAAACGCGCATTATTTTTTCTTTTATCTGCTCTTCGGCTATTTCTCTAAGCTGTTCCGGAGAAAATTTATCGGAACTTAAAGACAATATGATTATAGGCGCGTCGGACTGTTCAAATTTGGCTATAATTGGTTTTTCGGTTTCTTTGGGAAGGAGATGTCTTACGAGGGCAAGTTTTTCGCGCACGTCTATAACTATAAAATCCGTATCAATGCCGTAATGAAACTGCATCATTATGTTTGATTCGGATTCTTTTGAAGAAGAAATCATTTCCTTTAAACCGTTAAGCTCGGAAAAAACTTCTTCAAGCGGACGGGTAACGTATTTTTCAACTTCGCTTGAAGCGACGCCTCCGCGAAGTCTCGTTATTACGCTTACCATTCCGCTTTGGGTGCTCGGATTTAATTCTACAGGTATCCTGACGACCATTATCCCCGAAAACATTATCAGGGCAAAAACTATCATCAGTGTGCTGACGGGTTTTTTTATTCCTATATCTATCATATTATTTTAGAAAAACAGCCGCAGCCGCGCCTAAATGAGCGGCAAATTTTGAACGACAAACGTAAAAAAATAAAATTGCCGCAATATCCGTATGCGGCCAAAATTTTCAAAGTTGTTTAGAACTCCGGCAGATTCGGCGATTGCAGAAACGCCGCGTAAAAACGCCATATGTGAAAATGCTCTGCGTGAAAACGCGCGGCGTGAAAATGTCCGGCGTGAAAACGCCGACGCCGATTAATATTCTACCGGCACCGGATTGTCTTCTTCAAGAATTTCTATAAACTTAACTTTTACTCCGTCGGATAATTGCCCCTGCGTTTCGGCAACTATAAGCTCTCCGAGATTTAGCCCGTCTAAAACTATAGTTCTTTCTCCAACTTTATCGCCTATTTTGCACGGCCTCATCTGAACTATTCCTTCGCCGGGCTTAACGTCGGGAACAACTATCGGCACAAGAAAAGTAGTGTTGTTTAACGATATTACGCTGTCGGAAGGAACAAGAACGACATTCTTCATTTCTTTCAGATGTATAGTTCCTCTTGCAAACATGCCGGAACGCAAATGTCCCTGTTCGTTTTCAACGTTTACTTTTACTTTTGAAGTTCTGGTTCTTGGATCTACGGTAGGAGCAATTTCGGCGACGACTCCGTCAAAATCTCTGTCGGCGTAAGAATCGCTTACTATTTTCACTTTTTGCCCGATCGCGATTTTAAAAACGTCTTTTTCGGGAATATCAACTTCAAAATTAGTGCCCTGATCGCTTATAAATTTGCACACTACGTCTTGGGGAGTTATATATTCTCCGGGCTTTATTATCACTTGGGCAAGAATACCGTCGCTGGGAGCGGCAAGATTTGTTTTCTTAAGGTTTGACTGCGCAAGCTCAAGCTCTGATTTTGCAGCCTGAACGCGCAGCTCGGTCGATTGAATTTCAAACCTCGCTTCAAGAACTTTGCTTTCGGCTATATCTCTGCTCTTAAGCAGAGTTTCGTAAACTTTAAGTTTTTCTCTGGCGGAAAGCAAAGCCGCCTGTTCGCTTTTATATTTGTTTTTGGCGTAATCGGCTTTTGTATGGGCGTCTTTAGGGTCAAGAGAACATATATTCTCGCCTCTTTTTACTTTTGAGCCTTCCCTAAAATTATACATGGCAAGCTGGCCTTCAAGTTCAAACCTCATATCGTTTTCAACCGCGCCTTTAATTGAACCCATCACAGTGTATTTATCCGTATAATCCTGTTTTTTCACTCTCATTACCTTAACCTGCACAAATTCCTGCTCCTCCATCAATGCTTTAGCTTTATTCATAATATAGAAATACACATAAATACCGGCGACTGTTAAAACTACCGCGACGGCGATTATAATCACAAGTTTTTTAAAACGCTGCGGAGAACGCGCCCTGTAATTTTGCACCCAGTGCGTAAAATTGTCCATAGCCTGAAAAAAATAGTATTTTACTTTTTCAATAAAATTGCCCATTATCCCTCCGTTTATTATTTTAAATTAATTAAAGCTGCCGCTTTGAAAATGCGCTCATTACCTCAGCGGCATAAGCGTAATTCTTTCCATTTCGGTCACAGACGCGTGATTTTGATAGGTTGACCTTGCATAAGACGAAATGGCTTCGGCGTATTTCCAAGATTCTTCCATAAGGCTTACCGTCGGAACTTCGTATAAATTGCTTCTGTATCTCATAAGGTTAAGCTTTCTTTCCCTAAGCGTTATTTCTTTTCTTAAAGTGCGGGAATTGTTGAGGGAGTTGGTGTATTCGTTATAAGCCTTTTCAACTTCAAGCCTTCTGGCTTTTAATGCCTCTATATAATCGGAATTAGACTGGGCAAGCCCCACTTTGCTTTCTTTTGAATCTACAAAATATGCAAGATCGTCTAAAAGCGCAAATTTAACGTCGTAAGTTGTGGTCTCAACCCTTCTGCTTGC
>JAISRM010000127.1 GCA_031273645.1 Endomicrobium sp. | reverse complement strand
ATTAAACATGGATTCCCATTTTCATGGGAATGACAGACACAAACAAAACAACTTGAAAAAACGATTGACAAAACAGACGCTGTCTGTCTTTAAGTTTGTTTTTCCTTAGCAGCCTGCACTTGAGTGTTTTTATCGGGTGGGAATCCAAGTTTACTAAAAAATTCTTTTTACAACCTTCGGTTGTTTTATAAAAAACAGACGAAGTCTGAAAAGAAATAATGTTAGAGACTATATTAATATTAAACATGGATCCCCGCTTTCGCGAGGATGACAGCGGCGGCTATTCCCATTTTCATGGGAATGACAGACACAAACAAAACAGGACTTGACAAAACAGACGGAGTCTGCGTTCCACAAAACAGGCGAAGCCTGCAGACGCTGTCTGTGTCCCATAAAACAGGCGAAGCCTGCAGGTAAAAATTAAAAAAACGAAGTTTTCGGTTTAAAAATATGAATTCTGAAATAATTGAAAGATTAAACGAATTAAAAAAAGAAAAAAACGCCGTTATTTTGGCGCATATATATCAGCTTCCTGAAATTCAGGATATCGCCGATTTTGTAGGCGATTCTTTGGATTTAAGCCGAAAAGCAGCAAATACGAACGCTGACGTAATAGTTTTTTGCGGCGTTCATTTTATGGCCGAAACAGCGGCGATTTTAAGCCCTGATAAGAAAGTTATAATCCCCGATACTCAAGCGGGCTGCCCTATGGCCGACATGATTACGCCGGAAAAACTTGCGGATTTTAAAAAACGCTGCGGGAATTTAAAAGTAGTCTCTTATGTAAACACTTCGGCTGCGATAAAAGCAGAAAGCGATATATGCTGCACTTCGTCAAACGCCGTCGAAGTCGTTAAAAGCGTCGATGCCGATGAAATAATTTTTGTTCCCGACAGAAATCTTGGTTCTTATGTTCAAAAAAAATCCGGCAAGAAAATGATTTTGTGGAACGGTTTTTGTCCCACTCATAATAATATGATGCTGCCGGAAAACATTTTGTCGGCAAAGGCCGAGCATTCCGGCGCGCAAGTTTTAGTTCATCCGGAATGCCGTCCTGAAGTCGTCGAGCTTGCCGATCGCGCTTTTTCAACCGGACAGATGTGCAGGCATGTCGCGCAAAGTTCTAAAAAAGAATTTATTATAGGCACCGAAAGCGGCATTTTATACAGATTAAAACAGGATAATCCGGATAAAAATTTTTACGGCGTTTCTTCTTTAGCCGTGTGTCCGAACATGAAAAAAATTACTCTTGCAAAAACGTTAGACGCGCTTTCAAACATGAAAAACGTCGTAACGGTCGCAAAAGAAATAAGAGAAAAAGCTTATGTCCCAATTAAAAAAATGCTTGACGTAAAAGTATAAAACGCTGTCGATTCCGGCATAATGCCGAAGCGGGAGAGGCTATGAATTTATTTAAAAAGATTTTTGCAGCGCCGGCGGCTTTGCCGTTTTTTATCGCGCTTTCGTTTGGCGCGCAGGCGTCAAATGAAGCAGAACTTAGAGATTTTTTAAATTCAAACAGCGCGGGGACTGTAACGATAAGTTCTTCAATTTTAATATCTTCGTCTTTGCCTTCGTCTTCCGATAAACACTTTGAAATACTTTTAAATTCTTCTTCGCAAACTTATATAAGCGGAGCATCCCTTTACGAAGGGTTTAAATTTGAAAGTTCGACGGTTTCCTTTATTTCTTCCCAAACGCCCAAACTCGTTTTAAAAGATTTTGTTTCTTTATCTTCCGGCGCTGCGCTAAACGCGTTTAATTCGGTTATTACGGTCTCTAATATTCAATTTTCTACAAACTCCGCTTTTAACGGCGGCGCAGTTTATGTTGACTCTTCTTCAATTAATATAACATCCTCGTCGTTTTTGTTTAACGCATCTTCAAATGCCGGCGGAGCTTTTTATGCTCTTGGATCAAAAGCCGATATAAGCGGCTCGGTTTTTAATTTCAACGTTTCTTCAGGCTCAGGCGGCGCAGTTTACGTTGAAAACGGCATTATAAACTTTACCGGTTTGGAATTTTCGTCAAATACGGCCGCCGAAGGTTCGGCAGTTTATTTAGCGTCGTCAAGCGCAAGCATAACCGGCTCCGATATAAAATACGGAAAATCGGCCGACGGCGCGCTTTACGTTTCGTCTTCAAATTTGGTTTTAACCGACGCTAATTTTGCATTTAACGCATCTTCTAATTCTTCCGGCGCCGTTTTTGTAAAAAATTCAAATGTCAATATAAACAAATCAAATATAACGGGCAATACGGCAGTTGCGGCTGCGGGCGGTTTTTATATTGAAAACAGTTCTGCAGTTATGACGGAAGTTCATTTTAAAAGCAATGTGTCGTCGGGTTTAGCCGGAGCGCTTTATATAACCGATTCAAACGTTACCGCAAGAGACATTTTCTTTAGTTCAAACATAGCTTTATCTTCGGGCGGAGCGGGCTATGTTTATTCTTCTCAAATATTTTTAAAAAATATGCAAGCCTCTAATAATAACGCTTCTTTATCCGGCGGAGGATTCTATATTTTAAATTCAACGGCGGATTTCCAAAACGCAGTTTTTGATTCAAACCAAGCTTTATCCGGGGGATCTTTATATATTGAAAATTCATCGGTAAAAATAGAAGGAGGCTCTTTTAACAATAACAGATCTTCGTCTGAAGGCGGAGCAATTTACGTTAAATCTTCCAAACTTACTTTAAGCGGAGATCTGACGTTTGCTTCAAATTATTCGGGAACTTTCCAAAACGATTTGTATTTAGACGACAACTCCAAACTTATTTTTGAAACGCCGGACGGCAAAAATATAATATTAAACGGCGGCATGATTTCAAGCCCTTCTGCGCAAGGAATTGAAATAACAAAAACCGGACAGGGAAACCTTATTTTAGGAGGAACAAATTCCGTTGACGCTTCTTTTGTTTCTTCCGGCGGCCTTGTGATATTGCAGGACGATTCTTCGCTGCGCGTTTCTTCTCTTGAGATCGCTTCCGGTTCAGGACTTGTGTTAAATAGAAATTCAATCGCGTCGTTTTCAGATATTTCCGTAAATCCGGGCGCATTTCTTGAAACAAAAAATATCGGCTCTTTTAACGCCGGCAGCGTCAATATGTTTGGAACATTGAAAATAGGGATCGACGTTTTGTCGGGAGTTTCAGATATTATAAACGCCCAAAACGTAAACTTAGATTCATCTTCAAGCCTTCTTGAGTTTGTGGGAAACTTGTCGGCAAGCAGCAATACTTATTTGATAATCCGCTCTACAAATTCCATCAACGGAACTTTTAAAGAAACTTCAGGAAATTTCGGAGCAAGAATAAACTGGAACATATCTCAGTCGGCAAACGAGGTGCTTTTAAATCTGATAATAAAAAGCTATGCGGATATAGCCGGTCTTTTTAAAGGCAATGCAAAAGAAGTAATAGAGCTGATATCTTCAATTTACGACTTAGAATACGCCAAAAACGACGATTTATGGAATAACGTAATATCCCCGATGGACGCAATGGACATAGATGGTTTGCGTAAAACCGCCGGCATGCTAAGCGGAGCTTTTTACGCCGACCTGCTTGCCGTAAGCGCTCTTGATCCTGACAAAAATAATTTTTTTGAACGGATAGCCGTAAGAAACGACGACAATTCATGGGTGCACGTTTCGGGAAATATCGCGTTGATCAAAAAAGACGAAAGCGGCGGAGGCGATATTAAAGATACGAATTTTGGAGCAAAAGCCGGCTGGGATTTATACAATAATTATGTAAACGAAATTGTCGGAGTAACGCTCGGATACAATTATCACGATATAATTCAAGCCGAAGATAAAGCGAAAGCCCATGAATTTAACGCGGGTTTTTACGGAGGGATTTTAGGCGCGCATTTTGAACTTAAAGGAATTTTAACTTTCGGTCTTTTTCAATATGCGACCGAGAGAAATATAACGACGCTAAATCAAATTGCGCAAGGGAACTTTATATCTTACAATTCAAAAGCCGCTTTGCAGGCTGCGGCTTTAATACATCTGGGGCAGGAAGTCGTTTTAAAACCTTTCATCAGCGCAGACGGGGCGTTTATACAGAACGAATCTTTTTCAGAAAGCGCCTTAGGAGCGCAGCTTTATATTGAATCGCAAAATTATATAAGATCGTCTGCCGGCGGCGGCATAGGGTTAAAAGGCGAGCATGGAAAGTTTTCGTGGTATATAAACGCCGCGGCGGATTATTTGATTACGGGAAACGAAAATAAAATCAAAACGCGTTTTGATCTTTCCCGCCAAACCGATATTGAGGTCTCCGGCGTAAAGCAGGGCGACCTTGTAAGCGAAGCTTCTTTAGGTTTTGAAGTCTTTGTCGGCGGAGCATCCGTCATTTATCTTAACGCCGGCTATGCTTTCTGCGAAAATTATGAAAACGTTTCCGCAAATCTCGGCGTAAGATATAGATTCGATTTCGGTTTTGATTTCTAAAACAGGCTTCGCCTGTTTTATTGGACACGAACTGTGTCTGTTTTATTGGGGGCTGTCATTCCCATGAAAATGGGAATAGCCGCCGCTGTCATCCTCGCGAAAGCGGGGATCCATGTTTAATATTAATATAGTTTCT
>JAISRM010000077.1 GCA_031273645.1 Endomicrobium sp. | reverse complement strand
TATGCAGCTGTTTCATACCTTAAATCCTCCTTTTTAGGATTCTTTAAGATATTTTACTGTCTCTTTTTATTTTTGAAATCCTTATCCTTTCGGTATCATTTTATTTTTGAAAGGACATTTTGCTGTTCTTTTGTTGAAACAAAGTTAATAATAAGATAAAATTATAAAAATGCATTAAATACAATTGTTTAAAGAAGGTAAGTAAAATGAAAAGTTCAACGTTTTTTATTGCGCTTTTTGCGCAATTATTGTGTTTTTCCGGTTTGGCTTATGCGCAAACTAAAGAGAATCTATTTATAATTGAAAGAAATAAAAACGCCAACGTCGTAAATTACGACGTAAATATAGATTCTAACGGAGTTATCGACAAATCTTCTCCGGTGGATTCTTATTGGATGATGTATGCGGTAAACGGACAGAGAGAAGAAGTAAGCGCTTTTGAAAAAAGAGCTTACGGATATTCAGTTTCATATAATGAAAACGGATATTTTGATTTAAGCCTTAAGGCTGTTCCGGACAGAAATATTAAAATCTTGCTTTCTGACGGAAAGCCTAAAGCCGAAATAATGATTAACGGCAAGGCCGCTTATCTTTCAAAAGTTTATGTTTTTGCAAAAGACGGGGCTTTCGGAATTCCAAAGGTGCAGTATTACGTCCTTACCGGCGTTGACGTCGGAAGCGGGTTGGAAATACAAGAAACTATAGAAGTCGCATCTACTAAACAGGAGGGTACAAAATGAGAAAGTTGGGCTTGTTGTTGTCGTTTGCGGTGTTGTTTGGAGTAAGCGCAGCGGCGTTTGCGCAGGAAGAAGAGACGAAGGCAGAAAGCGCTCTTAAAGTTTCAGAATCGGCCGTATGCACGGCGATATCCGACAGACAGCCTGAGGGAACTGCTTCTGAATTTTCAAAAGATGTTGCAAAAATTTATTATTGGACGAGAATTGACGGAGCAAGCGGCGATGAAACTGTGAAACATGTGTGGTATGCCGGAGACAATGTTATAGGCGAAGTATCCCTGAACATAAAAACTCCTTCGTACAGAACATGGAGCAGCAAAACGGTTTATCCGGGTCTTGAAGGAGATTTATCAGTCGCGGTTGTCGATGCTGAGGGAAATGTGTTAAAGAAGGATGCGTTTAAAATTCAATAGTTCGTTGAAACCGGAGGCAGTTTATGAAAAGACATTACGGTTTTACGCTTGTTGAAATGATAATAGTTATCGTAATTATCGGTATTTTATCAATGATAGCGGTTCCTATTTACAGAGGGCACGTATCTCATTCTATCGCTCTTGAAGGAAGAGCTTTAGTTTCAGAAGTAAGCGCCGCTCAGGAAATTTACAAAGCGAGATCAAAAGCATGGTATAATGCAGGGGCGATTTCAGGAACGGTTACCGGATGGACAAGCCATCTCGATAATGCGACTGTTGTTGCAGACCTTGGACTTGATTCAAGAAGAAATCAGTATTTTAGAGACTTTTCATGGCAAATTGAAAATGGAAGCGCAACTTGGTTTACAATTGCTACCACCGGCGATCCTACGACGAGAGCGCAGGGTATTGAAATTTCATTAACTTATTCCGTAAGCGAGCCGGCCGTTATAAATGAAAGAATTATAAATAATTAATTTTTTAGCTAAACGCTTAAAAACCTGCTCGGAACTTCAGTTCCGAGCAGGTTTTTTGTTGAATTTAAATTGCTTAGCTGTCTTTCCCGTGAAATATTCTTTTCTTCCTAATCAGCCTGCACTCCAAACTTCGTCTGTTTTATGAGATTGGCAGCCGGTGTTTGTTTTGTCAGACTTCATCTGTTTTGTTTGTGTCTGTCATCAATTCCCATGCAAACGGGAATCCATGTTTCACCGGTCTGTCATTCCCATGAAAATGGGAATCCATGTTTCACCGGTCTGTCATTCCCATGAAAATGGGAATCCATGTTTCACCGGTCTGTCATTGCCATGAAAATGGGAATCCATGTTTCACCAGTCTGTCATTCCCATGAAAATGGGAATCCATGTTTCACCGATCTGTCATTCCCATGAAAATGGGAATCCATGTTTAATAATAATATAGTTTCTAACATTATTTCTTTTCAGACTGCGTCTGTTTTTATAAAACAGCCAAAAGTTGTAAAAAGATTTTTTAGCAAAAATGGATCCCCACTCGATAAAAACATTCGGGCGCAGGCTGCTTAGGAAGAACGAATATTAAAAACGCGGGAATGACAAACTGAACGACAGACTTCGCCTGTTTTATGAAATACAGCCAGTGTCTGCAGACTTCGTTTGTTTAGTCAATTGTTTTTTTAAGGTCTGTTTTGTTTGTGTCTGTCATTCCCATGAAAATGGGAATCCATGTTTAATAATAATATAGTTTCTAACATTATTTCTTTTCAGACTTCGTCTGTTTTTTCAAGGTCTGTCATTCCCATTTTCACGGGAATTGACAAAACAGACGAAGTCTGCGCGGTTTGTCGCGCGAAGGTTCATTGAAGCAAAACAAGAACGTGAAAATTTTTTAGAATGCTTTGCGGTAAAAAAAGGAAGGCTGTAAGAAGAGAGAAATTCAAATTTGCTGTGGGCGGGATTTGAACCCGCACCGCCCTTTCGGGGACAGGCTTCTGAGACCTGCGTGTCTGCCGTTCCACCACCACAGCTCTAAATGCAAAAGCCGGATAAACCGGCCGGCGCTGACAATATTTTGTTAAATTTCAAGCTAAAAATTTTTGTCTGATTTCCGGATTTGCGCATATTGTATCATTTAATTGTCAATAATTTCCATATCAATAACTCTCATTTTTTTCCATTTGTTCGTTTTGTATCTCAAATAAAATATCACTGCAAGAAAAAGGGCGTATGCCACAGTTATGCTCCAGCCGGCGTAAACGCCAAGATGAAGTTTAACTACCACTATATAAACCGGAATTGCCCAAATGAATACCGATGCGCCTGCAAGAAATTTCATAACAAAAGCCGTGTCTCCTGCCCCTTTGATTGCGGAAGAAAAAATTATGTTTGCCGGATCAAAAAGCGAATATAAAGCCACAAAGCGCAAAAGCGTTACAGTCATGGGGCGTATCTGTTCTATTATAAGGGATTCGGATCCTTTTGAAAACGGATAAATAAAAGCGTTAGGTATAAAAAGAAAAGCCAAAACGATAAAAGCTATATAAATATAAACAACCTTAAGCGCCGTTTTTACGCATATTTGCGCTATTGAGGCTTTGTTTTTTCCAAGATAATGTCCTACGAGTATTGAAGTGGTAATGCCAAACCCCATAAGAGGCATAAAGGTAAGATGATTTATATTTAAGGCAATATTTGTAGCAGATAATTCAAGTTTTCCGAGAGTTCCCATTATAAGTATGAAAATTGTAAAACTTGACATGTCGAAAAAAAACTGCACGCCGTTTGGAAATCCGAATTTCAATAATCTGCGTATAAACGCCAAGTCGGGTTTAAGCGTTCTCGTATTGTATATTTTATTGTTTTTCTTTGAAAGTATAAGGACGATAAATATCGCGTCCATCGCAATGCTTGCAAAAATGCTTGCAAGAGCCGCTCCTTCAATACCGAGTTTTGGAAATCCGAAATTGCCGAAAATAAGAATATAATCAAGGACAGCGTTTATCACGATTCCTATGATATTTATTTGAAGGATTGTCTTTGTTTTTCCGCGTCCGGCATAAAATCCGGCAAGGGCGGGAGCGGCAATGGCCGACCACGCTCCAAGCGACAATATCTTAAAATATTTTGCTTCCTGAACCGCCACTTCTTTTGAATGTCCTACGAAATCAAATATTTCAGACGAAAAAAAAGACATCAAAATAAGAATGACGGCTCCGGCAAAAGACAGATAAAAACTTTGCCATACCGCCGGACCTATAGACTTATATTCTTTTTTGCCGTAATACTGCGAAATAAAGACGTCTATATAAGAAACTGTTCCTATAAAAACGCTCATTATTGACAATACGAGCATTCCCGCTGGAAGCGACGCGGCAAAAGCGTCCTGCGAATGCCATGCAAGAAAGAATCTGTTGATAAAATTTTGAAGAGCCCATGCGCCTGTTGAAATGATAAGAGGAACGGCTATTTTTAAGAACTCAGAGTAGCCTCCGGGCATTCTCCACGTTCTTTTTAATAAAGATAATCGCATAATAAATGCATTATAGCATTTTACTTGAAAATATAAAGTAAAAAGGCTATTATATCCTGAAAGACGCATAACTTAAATTCTTCTGGAGCCTGCTTGTGAAAAAGATAATTGTAACGGCGTTACTGTGCATTGCATCTTGCGCGCTGTATGCCGAAAATACCAGAAAAATTACCGCGACACACTATTATGAAGACAATCCGAAAAAAGAGATGACTTTTTTCGACGATTCCGGCGCGGAACTTGCAAAAGAATTTTATCACATAGACGGCAGAGTTATGGGAGTAAAAGGGAATATCCCTGACGGCGATATTTTTGAATATTATCCGACCGACAAGCTTAAAAGCAAAGCTTCCTACAAATCTAATCTGCTTTTTGAAGAAACCCAATATTATGAAACCGGAATAAAACAATCGCATACCGAAAACGAGTGGGCGGGAAGAACTCTTGTCAAATCTGAATATGTGATATATTATCCTAACGGTTTAAAACGTCAGGAAATTAAAATGGATGCAAAAGGAAACGGTTCAAGCAGTCTTTATTACGATACGGGCGAATTGTTTGAAGAGGCCGCGCTTAAAGACGCTTACCGCGACGGGCCTGTTACGAGATATTATAAGAACGGCGTCAAAATGCTTTCCGGATTTATGAAAGAAGATATGCTCGACGGTTTAGTAAAAGAGTACGACTCAAAGGGCAATCTTACTTCAAAAGTCCTGTATAAAGAAAACGAAATAATAAAAGATGAATAGGAGAGGGTTTGTATGAGAAAAATTTTCGTTGCGCTGCTTGTTTCTTTTTTTGCGGTCAGTTTTGTATATGCCGAATATTTTTATTTGAGAAACGGCGATGAGATAAACGGCAAAATAGTTTCTGAAACAACTTCTTCGGTTACAATTGCCGTCGCGGGTTCCGGAACGAAAAAAACGGTCGCTATAAAAGACATATGGGAAATATCTGCGACAAAAAAGAAAGTCGCTCCAAAGGCTGCCGACACTTACGGCGTTCAGGAATCAAAAACCCAGTTTACAAGCAGCAATAAAACCGATTTTTCTTCGGCTGAAACTCACATTACGGACAACAAATCCGGAGTTATCGTTTACGGCGTAACGGATACAGACAGCGCTTCTAATTCAGCAGCCCAGCCTTCAAGCGACGACGATTTTGACGCTGCGGCATATTTGCTGGGCGGCGGCTCTTCAAAACAAGAGGCAAAAACCTCTGCAGAACCCGCTTCTGCGGCGAAGGCGTCGGCAAAGCCGTCGGCGGCTAAGCCGTCTGACAAAAACGACGTTTCAGCTGAAAGCTCAGACGATTTTGACGCTGCGGCGTATTTGCTTGGAAATTCTGCAGCAAGTTCTTCTGCGTCGTCCGCATCTTCGTCGTCCGTTCAGCAAGAACCCGTCCAGACGAAGTCTTCTCAGACAAAGTCTGCGCGGGCGGCTAAAAAAGAAAAAAAATCACGGAAAGTAAGTTCTGACGGCGATTTTGACGCCGCCGCTTTTTTGCTTTCAGGCGGAGATGCGCCCGCGTCTTCTTCAAAGCCTGAGCCTAAAGAACCGGCCGCTTCTTCTTCTGACGACAATTTTGACGCCGCCGCATATTTGTTGGGCGGTTCTTCATCTTCAAAATCTTCTTCTTCGCCAAAGGAATCTTCGTCTTCAGACGACGACAATTTTGACGCGGCGGCTTTTCTTTTGGGACAAGAGGTAAAAACAGCCGAAGAACCCGAACCGCAGCCGGCTGAAGATCATGACGACAAAATTTACGATGCGTCCAAATATAAAGTAAAAGAATACGATTACGAATATTCTTCCCACCCTTCCGACAAACCTGAAAATGAAACTTTAATCGCAATGGCCATTGATTTAAAGGGTTCCGTTAATTTTGACGGGACTGCAAAAATGAACGGCTCAAATATGTCTTTATCTGAAACTTCCGATTACGGAATAAGCGTAGCGGCAGAACATTACGCCTATCTTAACAAAATTGTTGCAGTGGGATTTGGCATAGGTTATGAATTTCAGAGACATTTTAACGAAACCGGACGATACAGTTTTCTTCCGATCTATGCAGTTGTTAAAGCCCGCATAATAAGCGGCGAAGATTATCATGTCTATGCTGCGGCGCACGCGGGATATTCGCATTTAATAGCGGACTCTCCGTACTGGCAGGAAGAAGCCAGAGGAGGATTATATTATGCCGGCGGCGCGGGAGTTTCTTATAAGCATTTTGTGTTTCAGATTCTCTATTCGGCAAGCAGCGGAAATTTAAAGTACAGTTTAGGAAACGACGAATTAAACGGCGATTTGAAATTCTCAAAAATCGGACTTTATTTCGGCTATTTGTTTTAAAATACATGCATAAAAATGGCAATCTTATGAATTTCGGGTTATTATAATGCTAAACGCTGAAACGTATTTTTTATATTATGAGAAGAACTATATCAATTGTATCTTTAATGTTGTTTTCTTTTTGCGCTTCCGGTTTTGCTTTCCGGAACGAGTCTTCAGGAGTTCTTAATTCTTTTCCCTCAGTAAGAGCCGCGTCTTTACAAAACGCCTATTCGGCCAATTCCGTTACCGACGCTTTTTCCGTAATCTCTAATCCCGCTTATGCTTCGGATATTCCTATAATAAGCATAATGTATGGCGGAGCTTTTGAGAACGGCAAAAACATTTCAGAGCTTTCCTTTGCTTCTCTTTCCGTTTTGTATCCCGATTTGTTTTACGGCATTAATATGGGAGCCGGCGGCGTTTTGGGCGTTTCCGGTGATTTTTCTTCAAGGGATATGGCGGCATATATTAATTTATCAAGAACTTTTGGTTTTGTAAGTTTTGGAACGAACGTAAAATATCTGCGTCCGGCTTTGGCTTATGATTCGTCTTCATCTGCGCTAAACGCGGATTTTGGAGTTCTTGCAGATTTTGGGCCGGTAAGTTTAGGAGCTTCAATTTTTAATCTGGCGGGAAACCTTTACGACGCTTCCGGCAATGAAATCGAACCTTCGGTTTCTGTCGGCGCGCAGTTGCAAGCAAATTTAAAAAAAGGTTTTTCTTTTGCGTTTTATGCCGGCGGGTATCAGGAAAAAATAAGCGAGTTTGAAATTATTCCAAAAACCGGACTGGAATTTTCTTACCGTTTTTTAAGTTTGCGCGCGGGGTTTGAATACGACGCCTTTTCATCGGATAAATATTCTTATTCCTGCGGCGCGGCAATACGCTCGGGAAAGTGGATAATAGATTATGCTTATGTCGCAGGCAAAGACGGCCGGCCCGGATTTCATATGGCGGCGTTATCGTATAAAGTGAAAAAGTATGTGGTAAAAAACGAGCGTTTTAATAATCAGATCAAACTTGAAAAACAGCTTGCTAAGGAAAAAGGAGGGACGCAGGAATTTGATCAAAACGGCGGCGCAGACAAAGAAAGCAAGACCGATACTGATTGGAATCTAAATGAATTTGAAGCCGTTTTATCTCAGGAAAAATCTGATTTTATATATGAAGATAATATCGATGAAACAGAAATCGCTTCTTATACAAATTCCGGCGCAAACGGCGTCAATTCTTCTGCGCAGCATGAAGAAACCGACTTTGACGCGGCAAAATACATTCTTGAAAATCCCGGGATTCAAAAGAAATACTATCAGCCTACCAAGCATAAAGCGGGAGATTATGATCCGGCTTTATATCTTTTAAACCGCGCAAAGAAAAAATAAAATTGTTTAAACGTAAAATAAAACCGGCCGGAAACGGCTGTTTTTATTTATTAAAAAATAGGGGAAATAATGAAAAAAATTTTTATGTATTTAATTGCGTCGGCGTTTTTGTGCGCGCCTGTTCTTGCCGACGATTCGCAAATCAGAAAGTACAAAGTGGGTTCGATTGAGTTTATCTCGGTTAAAGATATTAACACCAATATGGGCAAATCAATATTGTTAAATCCCGCCGCCGAAGCGGTTAAAAAAGCGATGTACGACGATCAAAACCCGTCTTCGATAAACGCTTTTGTGGTAAAAACCGCAGATAAGACGATTTTAATAGACGCAGGAACGGGTTCCGGAGGCAATCTTCTTAAAAATCTTGAACTTGCCGGAGTAACGCCCGATACAACGGATATCGTTATAATAACACATATGCATTCAGACCATATCGGAGGTCTTGCCGGCCCGAAGGCCGAAAAGGTTTTTACGTCTGCGCAAGTTTATGTCGCCGCTGAGGAATTAAGATATTGGCTTAACGCCGTTTCGTCGGAGAAAAACGCCGCAAGAACGCTGAAAGCAGTTTACGCAGACAAACTTAAAACTTTTGAATGGGATGAAAACATAATTCCCGAAATAAAAGCCATAGGCGCCCCGGGACATACGCCCGGACACACAATGTTTGAAATTTCTTCCGGAGATGATAAAATTCTTGTTATAGGCGATTTGGTTCACAATATAAAAGTTCAAACTATAGATCCTTCAATATCTGTTGTTTTTGATTCAGATCCAAAACAAGCTGCGGCCGTAAGGAAGAAAATATTTAAAGACGCCGCAAGAAGCAAAACCAAAATAGCCGGCATGCACATACCTTTTCCGGGAGTCGGATATTTATCAGAAGACTCAGCCGGAAAATATTTTTTTAATCCCTCTTACAGATAAACTTTAACGGCGTAATATGCAAGTCTGTCATCAACCCGCTTTCGCGGGAATGACAGACTTTGCCAAGTTTACTAAAAAATTCTGTCAGACAGCCTTCGGCTGTTTTATAAAAACAGACGCAGTCTGAAAAGAAATAATGTGAGAAACTATATTAATATTAAACATGGATTCCCATTTTCATGGGACAGACACAGACAAAACAGACGCAGTCTGCAGACACTGTCTATCGTCTCAAAATGTCTTTTAGTTTGTCATTCCCGCGTTTTTAATATTCGTTCTTCCTAAGCAGCCTGCGCCCGAATGTTTTTATCGGGTGGGAATCCACGTTTGCTAAAAAATCTTTTTACAGCCTTCGGCTGTTTTATAAAAACAGACGCAGTCTGAAAAGAAATAATGTTAGAAACTATATTAATATAAAACATGGATTCCCATTTTCATGGGAATGACAGACACAGACAAAACAGACGCAGTCTGCAGACGCTGTCTATCGTCTCAAAATATCTTTCAGTTTGTCATTCCCGCGAAAGCGGGAATCCACGTTTGCTAAAAAATTCTTTTTACATTATGTTTTTAAAAGAAATAATGTGAGAAGCTATATTAATATTAAACATGGATTCCC
>JAISRM010000032.1 GCA_031273645.1 Endomicrobium sp. | reverse complement strand
TCCTTTTTTTTCTATACCCTCTCTTTACTACTTTTAACATCTCTTTATACGTCCCTTTCTTCACTCCCACAAGCCTTCTAAAATCTTTTCCCTTTAATTTTAATACTTTTTCTGTTTTTCATTCTTTTATTTTATCTTTTTTTATATTTTGGGTTGGAAAGAGATCTGTTATCAAACTCAAAGCGAGAACCGATAATATTGTTTTTGTGGCGGGGCGGCTTGCGGGAAAGCTCCGTTTTTTGACGGAGCTTTTCCGTTTTTAGTTTAATTTTTTATCTGTTCATTTTGTACATTTCAAGCGTTTTTATGAAATCGGCTCTGTAGCCTTCGTCGTCTGAGCCTTTTGATTTTTTTGCTTCGCTTATTACTTCTTCTATCGTCATATCGCCTTTATAATCGCTGTTTTTAAGAATTTGCCCGAACTGCGCAACGCTTGCGGCAAAACGCATATCGTTTGATGATTTTTCAAAAGAAAGATATTCTTTTTGTTTGAGCGTTTTTTCCATAAGTTTGCTTGTGTCGGAGTCCGGCTCTTTGTATCTTAATTTTAAGGTCAAAATATCGCCGTTATCAGACGCAGGCGCGGTTTTTGAATATTTTAGTTTTTCCATGTCGGGCATAAACTTGCTTTCTGTTCCTTGAGGTATAATTTCATATATCGCCGTAACGGTGTGTCCTGCGCCTATTTCTCCGGCATCTTTTTTATCATCGTTAAAATCTTGGCTTTGCAGCTCTCTTTTTTCATAGCCTACAAGGCGGTATGCCGATACAAAAGCCGGATTAAATTCAACTTGCAGTTTGACGTCTTTAGCGACGGTAAACAGCGTTGAGCCGAACTCTTTTACAAGCGTTTTTGCGGATTCAAACAAATCGTTTATATAGGCGTAATTGCCGTTTCCTTTATTTGCAAGCGTTTGCATTATTGAATCCTTATAGTTGCCCATGCCGTAGCCTAATACGCTTAAAAATACGCCTGATTCTCTCGCCTGAGTTATCTGTCCTTCAAGCCCGCCTTCCGACCTTTCGCCGATATTAAAATCTCCGTCGGTGGCAAGAATCACCCTGTTATTTCCTTTTCTGATAAAATTCTTTTTTGCGGTTTCATAAGCAAGCGTTAAGCCAGCAGAACCGCTTGTTCCTCCGCCGGCGTGAAGATTATCAATTATGTTTATAATTTTTTCTTTTTCATTGCCTTTTGCTCCCGAAAGCAATTCGTTGACGCCGTTTGCATAAGTTACTATTGAAATTCTGTCTTGCTCTCTTAATTCGTTGACGAGCATTTTCATGGATTTTTTTACCAAAGGCAGTCTGTTTGGCGCTTCCATAGAACCTGAAACGTCTATCAAAAATACTAAGTTGCTTGCAGGCAAAGCCGCCTTTTCAATGTTTTTTGCTTTGATTCCTATTTTTACAAGTTTAAGACCCTTGTTCCAAGGCGAATCGGTGTATTCAAAATTAATGCTGACCGGGTCTGTTCCTTGCGGCTGAGGATAAGAATAATCAAAATAATTTAAAAATTCTTCAATGCGTACGGAATCGGCATCCGGCGTTCCTCCGGACATTATTACCCGCTTTGCTATATTATATGAAGCTTTATCGACGTCTGCCGAAAAAGTTGAAAGCGGATCTGAAATTGTCGAGCGGAAAGAATTTTCTTCATATTTTTTATAGCTTTCATCTTGAAGATTATTATAATCATCTTGCCGGCTGCGCGCTTCATAGGGGATTGCCGTCTGAGGAGGGTAAGGCGCGGATTTTCCTGCGAATGCTCTTTCCGACTGAGGAGCATAAGACGCGCCCATTGAAACCATTTCCGTTTTCATTTTTGCAGCTATATTGTTTTTAACGGCTGACGGTTTTGCCTCGTATTCTGCTTCAGCGACATGATTATCTAAAGCGGCTTTTTGGTTTACATACATATGTTCTTTGTATGGATTGTTATTTATGACAAAAACCGCAATCAAAACGCCAAAAGCTGCGGCAAACGCAAATGTCAGTCGTTTTGATTTCTTTTTAACTGTCTTAGAGGTTATCTTATTAAAAATTTTTGTTTGATTTATTTCATTGGGGTCAAAATCAAATTTTTGAAAACGTTCTATTATATCTTTATCTGTATTTTTCATTTTACCTCCATAAAAGTTCTTAATTTATTCATGCTTCTGTTAATTATCGTGCCTGCGTTTGATTCGCTTATGTTGACAAGTTCTGCTATCTGGCGGTTATTTAAGCCCGAATAAAATTTCAGGGCGATAATATCGCGTTCTTTTTTGTCAAGCGTTTCTAAGCCAGAAAGCAAAGTTTGTTTTTCCTGCTCGTATATCAGCGAATCTTCTATAGCTTTTTCCTGCGATATTTTAGTATCTTCAAAACCGGTAAGCGATAAAAATTTTTTCACATAGTAGAGGCGGTAATGCATATTTATTTCGTTTCTTGCTATTGTAAAAAGCCATTGACGGATATTTCCTTTGCTTTCGTCGAAAGAGTTGAAATTTTTAAGCGCTTTTTGCCAAGCGGCCGCGGCGATGTCGCAAGCGGTATTATCTTCCCGAACGCGCGCTAAGATGTAGGAGTAAATTATTTTGAAAAATTCTTTGTAGGTTTGTTCAAAATTCATTGCCGGCTCCTATCCTTATTTATTTGTTTTAGTTTCATTTGCTCCTCCTGTGATAGAATTATTTTTATCGGCAAAAGCTGCGTTTTGCTGCGTCCGCTGTTTATCTTAAATCTGCATTCTCATTTTTTAATATATTTTCTACAGGCGCCTGTTATAAATACTATGCGCGATGCTAAAAAGTATCACACTTTATGGCGCCGCTTTATTTTGTATAATTATATAGATTTTTGTATTGTAAAATAAACATCAAACGGGAGTAAATAAAATGAAATCTTCTTTAAAAATTTTAGTTGCGGCATTGTTTCTTTTGGGAATTGCTTTTATACAAACGGCTTTTGCAGACGATAACGCCGCTTCTTATAAAATCGGCGGCGTCGAATTTATTGCCGTGAAAGACATATCTGCGAATATGTCTAAAAATTTGGTTTTAAATCAAAATGCGGCGATAGTAAATGAAGTTTTCGGCGATAAGCAAGGTTTGCCGGCTGCGATAAATGCTTTTTTGGTTAAAATAGACGGTAAGAATATACTTATAGATTGCGGCAACAGAGGCGGAAACGTCGTAAAAAATTTGCAAAGCATATCTGTAGATCCCGACGACATAAATATAATTCTCCTTACCCATATGCACGGCGACCATATCGGCGGACTGATCGACGATAAAGGCGGCAAAGCTTTTAAAAATGCTTTGGTTTTTGTCTCAAATGACGAGCTTAACTATTGGCTAAATTCAGCAAAATCTCAGCTGCCTTTAATTGTTAAACAAGTTTACGGCAGCGATCTTAAAACGCTGCAGTGGGATAAGAACGATATAGTTTCTGAAATTAAGCCGATAAAAGCGGCAGGACACACTCCGGGTCATACTATTTTTGAAATTACATCCGGCGGCGATAAAATTTTAGTTATAGGCGATTTAATGCATATCGCAGCTCTTCAAACGGCAGACCCGAGCTTGTCGGTGTCTTACGACATTGATCCCGCAGAAGCCGCAAAAACAAGAGCGGACGTTTTAAAATACGCTTATGAAAATAATTTGAAAATCGCAGGCATGCACATAGCGTTTAGCGGCGTTGGAAAAATTACAAAAGGCAAAGATTTGCGCCTTTACGATTTTTCTCCATTGTAATCCGGCTTTTGCAACCGGCTTTCGCCGGATTTGTTGATAAAACTCCTCTGATTGTGTAAAGAACTTTAAGAATATTATTAATATCCGGTTTGTTTATTTATCAGTTTAAAAATTGTTTTTGCAGATTTGGATACAATAAGTCTTTTAAGAAATTCTTTCTCAATAAACCCGCATGCTGCGATTTTTTTGAAAAATCCCGTCAGATTGTCAAAATATCCGTCGATATTTAAAATTGCCGTAGGTTTATTGACTATTTTAAGCTGCTGCCATGTAAGAATTTCACAAAGCTCGTCCATAGTTCCTATTCCTCCGGGAAGAGCTATAAAACAGTCCGCCATATCGTACATTTTTTTCTTTCTGGAATGCATTGAATCGGCAACTATCAGTTTTGAAACACCTTTATGGGCAAGTTCGTGTTTTTTTAAAAAATCCGGTATTATTCCGGTAACTTTTCCTCCGTTGCTTAAAACAGAATCGGCCAGAACGCCCATGAGGCCGGCTTTTCCGCCGCCGTAAATAAGCTCGTATTCAAAACTTGCGATAAGTTTTCCGAACTCTTCTGCCGATTTTTGAAAAGACGGATTATTTCCGATACTTGAACCGCAAAAAACGCATACCCGTTTCATAGTTTAACTCCAATTTAGCAATGGCTGCCGTTTATTTTATATACTCATTATTTCTTTTAAAAACGCAATGTAAACAGACTTCGTCTGTTTTATCAATCGTTTTTCAAGGTCTGTCATTCCCATGAAAATGGGAATAGCCGCCGCTGTCATCCTCGCGTTTTTAATATTTGTTCTTCCTTAGCAGCCTGCACCCGAATGTTTCTATCGGGTGGGGATCCATTTTTAATATTAATATAGTTTCTCGCATTATTTCTTTTAAAAACTCAATGTAAAAAGAATTTTTTAGTAAACATGGATTCCCGCTTTCGCGGGAATGACAAAACACAGACGAAGTCTGTCCCATGAAAATGGGAATCCATTTTTAATATTAATATAGTTTCTAACATTATTTTTTTTCAGACTTCGTCTGTTTTGTTTGTGTTCGTTTGTCATTCCCGTGAAAACGGGAATCGACGCCGCTGTCATCCTCGCGAAAGCGGGGATCCATTTTTAATATTAATATAGTTTCTAACATTATTGTTTTTAAAAACTCAATGTAAACAGACTTCGTCTGACAGAATTTTTTAGTAAACGCGGATTCCCACCCGATAGAGACACTCTAGTGCAGGCTGCTAAGGAAGAAAGAATATTAAAAACGCGGGAATGGCAAACCGGCTATAATCTGTTTTGAAAGTTTTTATGTGGGGCGCGACAAACTGAAAGACAGCGCGATTGTTATTTGTTAAGCGCTGTTAAAACGGCGTTTGCGAAGAGTTCCGCCGCGTCGGCGTGGTTTGCCGTGATTATATTGCCGTCGATTTCTACGGGATTTCCGGTGTAATCTGCTCCGTTTTTTATCAGATCGTCTTTTCCGTCTATAAATACTGTGGCTTTTTTACCTTTTAAAATGCCGGAATTTGCAAGAATTACGCCGGCTATGCATATTGAAGCCGTAGGCTTTCCGTCTTGAAAAAATTCATTTGCAAGTTTGAGAGCGGTTGGATCCTGAAAAAATACGCTTGTTCCGCCTCCGCCGACAAAAACTATGCCGTCAAAATCTTTTGATTTAACGTCTTCAAGGATCATGTCGCTTACGGCTTTATAGCCGAAGCGTCCGGTAATTTCGCCCGTTTTTAAACTTGCGGTAATTACTTTAATTGCGCCGTCTTCTAAAATTTTTTTAGGTTTATAATATTCTTCGTCGCGAAATACTTCCGGAGCCGTAATAAAAACGACTTTTTTCATAAAAGTTCCTTTTTTATCATTTAAAAATAAAAATCGCAGGCTTGGAGCTAAACCTGCATTATGTTTCTCGGCGCAGCCGCTATTTGCCTTCAATAATTATTTGTTTTATCACAATGTCGTCTGCGGGCTTATCTGAAAAATCAGTTTCCACATGCGCGATTTTTTTAATTATGTCCATGCCTTCGCAAACATATCCGAAAATCGTGTGATTGCCGTTAAGCCACGGCGTTGCAACTTCGGTGATAAAAAATTGCGATCCGTTTGTATTTTTGCCTGCGTTTGCCATGGCGAGAATTCCCGGTTTGTCAAATTTTAGCGAAGGATCTATTTCATCCTGAAAAGTATATCCCGGTCCGCCTGTTCCTTTGCCTATCGGACATCCGCCTTGTATCATAAATTCGGGTATTACTCTGTGGAATATAAGTCCGTCGTAAAATTTCTTTTTTACTTTTTTTCCGGTTTTAGGGTCTGTCCATTCTTTCGTCCCTTGCGCAAGTTCTGTAAAATTTGCAACAGTAATGGGAGCATTTTGCGGCAAAAGTTTAATTTTAATGGTTCCAAGCGTTGTTTCAATGACTGCGATCATTTCTTTTTTCTCCTTTGATTTTACGGCTGTTGATGCGGCGGCCTTTCCAGCGGCTTTTGGCTGAACCGGCGCGGATTTTACGTCGAGGCTTGTCTGCGTTTGCTTTTGCGTTTCTTTGGTTTGCGTTATTGCGGTTTCTGATTGTTCAATTGCCGCTTGCTGCGGCTCGGTTTTGGAAAAAGACTGTTTAGGTTCTGAAATACAGCCGCAAAAAATCACAGCAAAAACTAACGGCAAGATAAAAGATATTTTTTTCATAAGAGATATTATACAAATTTTTTTTCTTTTCTTATATTTCTATAAAATTTTAGGTTTGTAAATTTCTTCAAAATCTAACAGGATTTGTTTTAAGGGTTTATCAAGGTAAGTTAATGCTTTTTCTCTTATATCGGCAGGAATGCCGTAATATGCTTCTGCAATGCTTCCGGTAATTGCCGCGATTGTATCGCTGTCTCCGCCAATAGATATTGCGTTTCTTATAGCGTCTTCAAAATTTGTGGAT
>JAISRM010000001.1 GCA_031273645.1 Endomicrobium sp. | reverse complement strand
CTTACGTCTTTAAAGAAAATAATGTTAGAAGCTATATTAATTTAAACATGGATTCCCGTTTTCACGGGAATGACAGACCGGTGAAACATGGATTCCCGTTTTCACGGGAATGACAGACCGGTGAAACAGGGATTCCCATTTTCATGGGAATGACAGACTCAAACAAAACAGACGCGGTCTGCGTTCCATAAAATAGGCGAAGCCTGCTGCGCGCTTTAATTGATGTTTTCGTTTTTTAATATATTTACAAAGACGTTTACGACGTCTGGATCAAACTGCGTGCCGGCGCCTTTGTTAAGTTCGGACAAGGCGTATTCTTTAGGCAAAGCTTTTCTGTAAGGTCTGTTTGAAGTCATGGCGTCGTAAGAATCTATAACGGCGACTATTCTTGCGCCCAGAGGTATTTCTTCTCCCGCCAAACCTTCCGGATAACCGCTTCCGTCGTACCATTCCTGATGATATAAAACCATAGGCGCTACCGGCGCAAGAAAAGTTATCGGCGATATTATCGTATTTCCTATAATGGGATGCTTTTTTATAATTTCAGTTTCCTCAGCGGTAAGCTTTGAGGGCTTTCTTAAAATCGTCTCTTCAATGCCTATTTTGCCTATGTCGTGCATTAAAGCCGCAAATTCTATATGCCTTGTTATAGCGTGCGGAAGATGCATGTTTTCTGCTATAAGTTTTGCGTAACGCCGCGCCCTGTCGGCGTGATCGTGCGTATAAGAATCTTTTGCGTCTATTATTCTTGCCAAAGCGTTTATCATTTCAAAATAAAAATTTTGGAGATTATTGTACAATTCCACATTGTCGAGAGTCATAGCCACCTGATCTGCAAGAATCATAAGCAGCCGTATGTCTCTGTCTTCAAAGCTTTCTATTTCCCTCGTCGCATTTACATTGAGCACGCCTATAACTTTATTTTTTACAAGCAGAGGAACGGATACAAAAGATTTTGATTTGTATCTGTCTGCGGAATTAGGCCTTAAAAACCTGATGTCTGATTCTATGTCTTCAACAAAAATCGGCTTTCCGGTCTGCGCTACTTTTCCGGAAACTCCTTCTCCTATTTTTATTCTTACGGCTAAAATCACGTCTTTAGGAAGGCCTCTTGCTGCGGCTATGTATAATTCGTTGTCGTTTTTATCTATAAGCATTAAGGAAGCCGATTGCGAAGATATAAGCTCGCAGGCGACGCTTACTGCCGACTGCGCAAGTTCTTCCTTGCTTACTATTCCGGTGGCGCTCATGCCAAACTCGTGAAGTCCTACAAGCGTGGCTAAAAGATTGTCAAAATTCAGCGAATTTTCGCGAAGCTTGCTTGTAAGTTCCGCTATTTTATCGTTATACTTTTTTTCGTCGGCTTTAAGCTGCCTGCTCTTGCGTTTGATACTAAGAAACAACAACAGGAAAAGAATTCCAAAAAAAAGATAAACCGTTTCGTGCATCATTTTATTTATACGCTCTGTAATTTATTGCCGGAAAAATATTATTTTTGCTTTCAAGATCTCTTAAATATCCTTCGTCTATCGCGTTTGAATTTATTTGCCCGTACAAGTTCATAAAATTTATAATATGCTCTTTTGTGCGTTTTTCTGCATACTCGACCATAGTTCCTGTAGTCATGATAAAAGCCCAGTCGGAAGACTGCGCAAGCAAAAGTTCTCTGGCGCATTGGTTTAAAGCTCTTTCTAAAACGCCCGAAGCCGACTCAAATTTTTCCGCAAGCTCGACCATGCGTTCGGCCGCTTTATGAAGATGTCTGTAAATATAGTCGTTTGACCCGTTAAGCCATACTTCGTAATAACCTTTGTCTCCCCACGACGACGCCGCGGGAGTTATAATTTGGTTAACGGGAAATTTATCGAGGTATTCTGTCGGAGTGATAGGCTTAATGACGTTTTGGTCATAATGCATTTTTCTAAACAAAAAATTTATGAAATCCGGACCTTCAAACCACCAATGACCGAAAAGTTCCGCGTCATACATAGAAACAATAAGCGGAGGTTTTCCTAAAATTTCAGAAAGATATTCAACTTGTTTAGTTCTGTTAAAAAGGAAATTTCCGGCATGCTGCGCAGATTTGTTTTGCGCCGGCTGGGGAGCGTAAGGTTGTTTGTCGCTCAAAGGGACTTTGCCAGTTATTTTATGGTATTTTACGCCGGTATTTCTTCTTACTCCGTCGGAGTGAAGATAAGGCTTTACGTATTCGTATTCAAGGTCGTAGCCGAGATCCCTGTAAAATTCTCTGTAATCTGGATCTCCCGGATATCCGGTTTCTGCGCTCCACACCTGATGCGCGGTTTCCATATCTCTTGAAAAAGCGGCCACGCCCGACGGGCAATAAACCGGAGCAAAAACTCCGTATTTAGGGCGGGGCGTTCCGTAAAGTATTCCGTGCGCTTCAAGAAAGAAAAAACGTATTCCTTCTTCTTTTAATATTTTGTCCATCGCCGGATAATAGGCGCATTCTGCAAGCCATATTCCTAACGGACGTCTGCCGAAATGTCTTTCGTAATCGTCGCAAGCCACTCTTATCTGGGCTCTCTGGGCTTTTTCGTTATTCATCAAAGGGAGAAATCCGTGCGTGGCGCAGCACGTTATTATTTCAATTTTTCCCATATCCTGAAGATTTTTAAAACCGTTGAGAATGTTGCCGCCGTATTTTTCCCACAGCCTTTTGCATTCGCTAAAACGGGCGTCATACATTTGGGCGACGGGATAAAAATCGGTAAGATTTTTCGTGCGCCACAATTCTTTTTGCGCAAATTCTACGCTTTTATTTAATTTTTCATAATATCTCGACTGCAGGAGAGGGTCGGCAAGCATGTTGGCAAGCGACGGAGTAATGGTCATCGTTACTTTGAAATCAACTCCGTCTTTTACAAAATTTTCAAAAACTGAAAGGAGAGGCAGATAAGTTTCCGAAATCGCTTCGTACAGCCAGTCTTCTTCTAAAAAATCGGGATATTCCGGATGTCGGACATAAGGAAGATGCGCGTGCAGCTGTAAACACCAGTAGCCTTTAGGATCCATATGTATTTTACCTCTGTTAGATGGAGAGATTTTACTTTGTGTCTTTAGTTACGTTAAAAGTAATTCTTTTTGACATGCTGCCGCATGAGGAAACGGCTTCTATGGGATAGCTTTGCTGACCGTCGGGCAGGTAAAATCTCAAAGTAAAAGAACCGTCTGCGGCAAGAGGAACGTTTTTACCCTGAACCGTAAGAGAAGCGTCCGGCTCGGTAGCTCCGTAAACTATTATTTCTGTGTCTGCTCTAAGCCAGAACTTTTTTTCTTTTGAAGGTTGGACGCTGCCTTGCGCGGCGCCAAAAGAAGAAGAGCTTGCCCCGCCTATAGACGCGCTTGAAGGAAGATTAGTAAGCTCTTCCCAGCGTTCGCGCATAAGTTTTACTATGTCGTATGAGCTTTGACCCGCGCCTGCGGCCGAGCCCGATATTTTAAGAAGCCTTTCAAATTCAATCTGAAGAAGCGCCCAATGCTCGTCGGTAACGCTTGAAACGCCGTGTCTGGGCATTACTGCGGAATTTGATCTTGCCACCGTAATGAAAGCGCCGTCTTTAAGAACATAACCTATGTCGGCGCACCACGAGCGGTTAAATTCTCCCACGTTAACGTACCAGCTTAAAGCGCCGCCGTTAACCGCCACGTCAAAATATCTGTGCGCGTTAGAGCCGTTAAACTCTATGTCGGTAACGTCGTATATTCTTAGAGCGGTTGCGCCGGCATTAAAATTGCCGCCGAATTTATTTGACAAGGCGTCTTTAATATTTTGTGAAATTTCCCAATAAACATAAATCCATACCGGATCTCTTGGAAGTAAAACGGCTTTGGTGTCCCCGTAAGAGACGGGAAGCCCGTCTTTATTTATTGACGAGTCGCTTTTTTTTCCGCCGGAAAGCTTAGAACTCAGGTTTTCGCTCATTGATGCAATCCTCCCGCTGTATTTTTATAAGGCGTTTAAATTTAAAAAATAATATTAATTTTAATTGTTTTTTTAAGATAAGTCAATTTTATGCTGGACAGCGCCATTTAAAAATCAAAACTTGACCATTACAAAGTTAAAAGCAGGCTTCGCCTGTTTTATTGGACACGGACAGTGTCTGTTTTGTTTGTGTCTGTCATTCCCACGAAAATGGGACAGGCTGCCTTGTTTTATGGAACACGGACAGTGTCTGTTTTGTTTTTGTCTGTCATTCCCATGAAAATGGGACAGGCTTCGCTTGTTTTATGGAACACGGACAGTGTCTGTTTTATTTTTGTCTGTCATCAACCTGCGAAAGCGGGGATCCATTTTTAATATTAATATAGC
>JAISRM010000259.1 GCA_031273645.1 Endomicrobium sp. | reverse complement strand
TTGTTTGTGTCTGTCATTCCCATGAAAATGGGCAGACTTAGTCTGTTTTATGGAATACAGCCTTTGTCTGTTTTGTTTGCGCCTGTCATTCCCATGAAAATGGGCAGACTTCGTCTGTTTTATGGAATACAGCCTTTGTCTGTTTTGTTTGTGTCTGTCATTCCCATGAAAACGGGAATCCATGTTTAAATTAATATAGCTTCTAACATTATTTTCTTTAAAGACGCAATGTAAAAAGAATTTTTTAGCAAAAATGGATTCCCGCTTTCGCGGGAATGACAAACTCAAAAGCAGACGAAGTCTGTCCCACCCGATAGAAACACTCGGGCGCAGGCTGCTTAGGAAGAACGAATATTAAAAACGCGGGAATGACAAAACACAGACGAAGTCTGTGAAGCGCAGGGTGTTTAGGAAGAAAAGGATATTAAGACCAAAACAGGCATAGTCTGTACAATAAAACAGACGAAGTCTGCATAAGACGAACGCTTAAAAAAGCGTTCTTTGGACGGAAAATTTTTTAAGTTTCATTTTGTTTTGTTTCAAAGGAAGATTCAAAACAATTTGAAATTTCTAAAAAAGTTCGGACTTGCCGCAAAGCAAAGCCTTTTATGAACTAAACGTTTTCATTTCTAAGGAAGATTTGAAAATATTTGGGCTTATCAAAAGGTTTAAAGCTTAAAGCGGGTTTTAAATGTCTTAAACTCGAGGAGGGTACAATGAAAAACAGAATTTTGCGCGCAATTTTTATCGCGCTTTTTGCTCTATGTCAAATATCATATGCGGCCGATAAAAATACGGCAACAGTTTTTGCCGCAGCCAGCATGCAAACGGCTTTAGACGACATAATTTCGCAATTTAAGAAAGAAAATCCGGATTATGAAATACGTTCAAATTACGATTCAAGCGGAACGCTTGCCACGCAGATAACTGCGGCGGGCGGAGCCGACATTTTTATATCCGCCTCAAAAAAAGCTATGGATAAAGTGTCGGATTTCTTAGCCGCAAATTCAAGATACGACCTTCTTGAAAATAAGCTCGTAGCCATAATGCCTGCAAACAAACAGTCTCCGCCGCTTACCGGCGCCGACGAAGCAACAAACACAAAACTGCTTATGGCATGGATTGTAACGGGAAAAATGCTAAGCATAGGAAATTATGCGGGAGACAGCCCCGTTCCCGCCGGAGAATACGCCTATAATCTTTTAAACTCTTACGACGCTAACTTTTTTAACGTTCTTACAAAACAGGGAAAGTTAAGTCTTGCGCAAAACGTAACGGCAGTCTTAACGCAGGTTGCAACGGGCGCAGCAGACATAGGTTTTGTATATTCCACAGACGCTGCCACAAGGCCAAACGACGTTAAAATAATTTTATCGCTTACGCCTCTTACAAAAATTATTTATCCTGCGGCCGTATTAAAAGACGGAGCAAATAAGCCCGCCGTTAAATCGTTTTTTGAATATTTAAAATCGCAAAAAGCAAAAGATACTTTAACGAAATACGGTTTTAGCGTTCTTTAGATTATAAACAAAAGGAGAAATACCATGAAAAATATACATATTATATTTACGCTTGCTCTTATGCTGGCCTGTCCGGCTTTGGCGCAGGCAGAAACGATAGATTCTTTAATAAATAAACTTGCGCAAAAAGGAGTGCTGACCAGCGACGACGCTTCTGAAATTATAACTTCAAACGCAAAGCCGCCTGCAAAAGACGACTCTAAAGACAAAAAAGATTCTGGCATTCCAAAATGGGTTTCAAATATGAAAATTTCCGGCGACATAACTTTAAGAACCGAGTTTATTCACGACGAAAAAGGGGCGCAAAAATACGACAGGATTCGCGAGAGAGCAAGATTGCGCTTGGGGATTGAAACTACTCCGGTTGATAAACTTAAAGCGTTTTTCGGGATTGAAACTTCAGGCACAAACCCGACGTCTGCATTTGTAGATTTCGCGGATTTTTCAAACGCGGCGTTGTTTCTGTCTCACGCATATTTGCAATATACTCCGATAAAAGAACTTAGCGTAAGCGCCGGAAAAATTAAAAACGGCGTTCAAGTTTGGAAACCTTCGCAGCTTATTTGGAAAAACGACGTCAATCCTTACGGCGCGGCGGTAAACGCAAAATTTAAAATTTCCGACGGAGTAAATATCTTTGCAAATGCCGGCTGGTATGCGCTTACGGAATATAGGGATAATGAAACTTCAAAAGATATTCCCATGAACATTATCGCAATTTTGCAGCCCGGCGCGGAATTTAAGAAAGGCAATTTCAGCGCAAAAGCCGCAATAGCTTTCTGGCAGTTTGATTTGCAGTCGCACAGCACGTCAACGTGGATTAAATCGCAGGGATCTTACACTTTAATAAATCCGAATTGGCAAATTAAACTCAATAAAATCGTAAAGTCTTATGGGTTAACTTTTGAAGGCGAATACAGCGCAAATGTCAATGACAGCGCTAAAAAAGACACGCAGGCTTATATCTTTTATCTGGGTATAGGCGACGAAAAACTCGGTTCTTTGGGAACTTGGCAGCTTAAAGGCGGATACAGAAGCGCGCAGGCAAACGCTTTTCCTCTGGGAATGGGAAATACCAGCGCATATAATGCTGATCCCGGAAAAGGTTTTGAAGGGATACTTAATTTAGGACTGCTTAAAAGTTTAGACCTGAATATAACTTATTACGATATGACGGATATAAAAGGCAAAAAACCCCAGCAGGTAACGCAGATAGATTTTGTATATAAATTCTAAAGCTGCCGACGGCAAAATAAGAAGCGTAAAAAAGACAAGGCGGCATATGAATAAAATAAAAACAAAAGCCGCCTGTCTTTTTGACTTTGCGCATTGGAGTGTAACATGGATTTTTCGCCCTTTTGGATATCTATAAAAACGGCTTTTGCATCGACGGCGATAACTTTCTTTTTAGGGATCGGCGCAGCGTGGATCATCGCAAATTCAAAAAGCCGCCTGAAAGGTTTTTGGGATGCCGCCGCGACTATTCCTATGGTGCTTCCTCCGACGGTAGTCGGGTATATTTTGCTTTTGATTTTTGGTAAAAATACCGCGCTTGGACATATAGTCAACTCTTTAGGCGTGCATATAGTTTTTACATGGACGGCCACAGTTGTTGCCGCCGTAGTCGTTTCTTTTCCTTTGATGTATAAAACGGCAAGAGGGGCTTTTGAACAAGTTGACGAAAATTATGTCAACGCCGCAAAAACGCTTGGAGCAAGCGGCTTTAAAATCTTTTTTAAAGTGATCTTGCCTTTATCGTGGCCCGGAGTTATCGCCGGAGTAATACTTGCTTTTGCGCGAGCTTTAGGGGAATTTGGCGCAACGATAATGCTTGCGGGAAATATTTCCGGAGTTACTTCGACAATGCCGGTTTCCATATATTTTCTCGTTACAAGCGGGCGCGATAAAGAAGCGGCCGTATGGGTGCTGATAATAATGTCTATATCTTTGGGCGTTATGCTTGCAATGAATCTCTGGCTTGACAGGTATGCCGCTAAAATCAAAGGGGGCAAAAGATGAACGTAACATTTAACGCCCGCAAAGAGTTTAAAGGTTTTACCTACGAAGCCAAATTTGAAACAAAATCAAAAGTTACTGGAATTTTAGGAGCTTCAGGTTCGGGAAAAAGCATGACGCTCAATATGATAGCCGGGCTTTTAAATCCTGATTTTGGAAAAATAGAACTTAACGGAAAAGTTTTGTTTGACGCCGACAATAAAGTCAGCTTAAAGCCGCAGGCAAGAAGAACGGGATTTATGTTTCAAAATTACGCGTTGTTTCCAAATATGACCGTAGGACAAAACATAGCTTTTGGAATTTATTTGAAAAGGGAAGAAAAAGAAGAAATAATTTTGCAAATGCTTAAATACATAAACCTTGAAGGATACAAAAACAGATACCCTTCGCAGCTTTCGGGCGGACAAAGGCAAAGAGTGGCTTTGGCAAGAATTTTGGCTTCAAAACCCGATATTTTGCTTTTAGACGAACCTTTTTCCGCTCTTGACGAGTATTTGCGCACTCAAATGGTAAGCCAAACGCTCGAAACAATAGAAGGGCTTGATATACCCGTTCTTTTTGTTTCTCACAGCAGAGACGAAATTTTCCGCATGTGCGACGACGTTATCATAATGTCAAAAGGAAATTTAATTTCGCACGGCAATAAAGTGGAAACTTTTGACGCGCCGTCGTCTTACGAAGCTTTGGTCCTTACGGGATGCAAAAATATATCGCCTGCAAAAAAAGTTGCCGCAAAAAAGATTTACGCTTTAGACTGGGGCATAGAGCTTGAATGCGAAAAAGAAGTAAAAGACGACGTAAAATATGCCGGCATAAGAGCGCACAATATAAGATTGGGCGAATGCGCGCAAGAAAACGCGTTTGACTGCCGCATAAGCAGAATATTTGAAGAAAACTTTGAAATGATAGTTATGGCCGCCATCGGAGACGATAAAAATATGTCTGAGGTTATGATAAGGCTTTCTAAAAAGAAATGGGCGGACTCTGTTGCCCAAAACAAAATAAACCGCATATCAATAGAAGCAAAAAATATATTATGCGTTTAATCAGGCTTCGCCTGTTTTATTTGTGTCTGTCATTCTCATGAAAATGGGACAGGCTTCGCCTGTTGTATGAAACACAGCCAGCGTCTTTGTTTGCGCCTGTCATTCCCATGAAAATGGAACAGGCTTCGCCTGTTTTATGGAATACAGCCAACGTCTTTGTTTGCGCCTGTCATTCCCATGAAAATGGGAATCCATGTTTAATATTAATATAGCCTCTAACATTATTTCTTTTAAAAACGAAATGTAAACAGACTTCGTCTGACAGAATTTTTTAGCAAACATGGATTCCCACCCGATAAAAACACTCGGGCGCAGGCTGCTTAGGAAGAACAAATATTAAAAACGCGGGAATGACAAATAGGGTGCGGGAATGACAAAACACAAACAGTCGTTTTATAAAACAGACGAAGTCTGCGCGCCCGCTTGACGAGCAGGATTTTTCTTTTATATTGTAAAAATGATAAAATATGTTTCAGCGTTTACCGATTACAAATAAAAAAGGGGAATTTATGCCGATAGCTTTACTGAGCGTATCCGACAAAACCGGAGCAGCGGAGTTTGCAAAAGAATTGAAGTCTTTAGGATGGGATATAATATCAAGCGGAGGAACGGCTAAATTATTAAAAGACAATAATATAGATTGCAGGGAAGTGTCTGAAATAACGGGTTTCCCGGAAATTTTAGACGGACGCGTTAAAACGTTAAACCCTAAAATACACGGCGCAATTTTAGCTATAAGGCAAAATGCCGCCCACATCTCCCAGCTTGCAAAACATGAAATAGGAACAATAGATAT
>JAISRM010000167.1 GCA_031273645.1 Endomicrobium sp. | reverse complement strand
ATGCCCGAGACGTAAGACAGCAATTCGATTGAAGCTGAATTAAGGTTTGCGCCTACAAAATTAACCGCCGATTCAACCGTGCCGTCAAGCTGCTTTTTAAGAAGCAGCTGGTTTACATCATGCTGGTACTGCCCGACGCCTATAGATTTCGGATCAATTTTGACGAGTTCGGCAAGAGGATCCTGAAGCCTTCTGGCTATGCTGATAGCGCCTCTTACGGTTACGTCAAGCTCCGGAAATTCCGCGACGGCAAGAGGAGAGGCCGAATAGACGGATGCTCCGGCTTCGCTTACGGTAACGATTTTAGGCGTAACTTTAAACGTATGTTTTTTCAATACCGAATTTATAAAAGAATTTGTTTCTTTTGAAGCCGTCCCGTTGCCTATAGCTATAAGTTCTACATAGTATTCTTCTATAAGATCTACAAGAATATCTTCGGCTTCGCGCGTTCTTAAAGCCGGTTCGTGAGGAAAGATCGCGTGATATTCCTTAAAATTTCCGTTTTCGTCGATAACGGCTACTTTGCAGCCGCTTCTAAAACCCGGATCGACGCCCATAATAACTTTGTGTCCCGCAGGAGATGCAAGCAGAAGGTTTTTTGCGTTCTTTGCAAACACGTCTATGGCTTCTGCGTCGGCAGTCTCCATTTTTGCAAGAAATATTTCAACCTGCAAAGACGGATATAAATGTCTGTCAAAAGCCGTCTGAACGGCGTTAAACAGCTCGGGGTAAAACAAAGATCTGTTATTTCTTGCAACTTTGGCAAGGATCATATCGACGGCCTGCGCGTCTTCAATTACTATTTTCCACGATAAAACGTTTTCTTTTGCGCCGCGCCTGACGGCTAAAAGACGATGTCCGGCAACGGTTTTGAGCGGTTCGCTGTAATCGTAATACATGTCGTATTTGGTCTTAATATTTTCGGCGGCTTTTGTAGCCTTAGAACGCACGCTGCCTGTATTTAATATGAAGGCTCTTAGCATTCCTCTAATCTCTGCATTGTCGGAAAGCTGTTCGGCGACTATATCAACGGCGCCTGAAACGGCTTTTTCTATAGTATCTATGCCTTTTTGAATATTCAGATATTTTTTTAGAATTTCCGCCCTGTTTTCTTTCATTGAGATCTCCTGTTTTAAAATCTCAATGGCAAGCGGCTCTAAGCCGGCGGCTTTTGCTATAGTGGCTTTTGTCTGGCGTTTTGGTTTATAAGGAAGGTATATGTCCTCAAGTTTTGTTTTCTCTTTGCACTCTTGGATCTGCTTTTTAAGTTCGGGCGTAAGTTTTTGCTGTTCTTCTATGCTTTTAAGAACAGTATCTCTTCTTGCTTCAAGCTCTACGTAATACTGAAGTTTATCGGCTACGTCTCTTACGTTTATTTCGGTAAAATTTCCCGTTCTTTCTTTTCTGTAACGGGATATAAACGGAACAGTGTCGCCGTCGCTAAGCATGGAAACGGTGTTTCTTATGCCGTTTTCTGAAAGATTTAAATCGGAAGTTATCCAATTTATTATCCTTGTCTGCGCGTCCATTATAACCTCATTCTTATAATTTGACATAAAAAAACGGAGCCGGCTTTCAAGATATGCAAAACAGGAAAGCCAACTCCGGTTATAACTTATGATTACTTATTTTTGCCTACGATTTTAAAAACTTTTGTTCCGCAGTCTGGGCATACGCCTGAAACGGCTTTCATTCCGTTCTTCATAACTACGTCCTGAGCGTCTTTAACCTCAACCTGCTTTTTACATTTCATGCATCTTGCTTCTGCCATGTTAACGTCCTCCTTAAATAATTATAACTACCTATTTATACCCTATTTTACCCCGTTTGTAAAGAGCCTCTATAATATTTTTACCGCTTTTGTTCTTGTAAACCTGTCTGCCGCAAAAAGATTTATATCTGAGATTGCGCATTGTTTAAGAACGCTTTTTGAAGTTTTTAAAGCAAGTTCGGCAAAATTGTGATGTCTGCTTAAATGCGATAAAAAAACGTATTTTAAGCTGTCTTTGGCTTTAGAAATACTTTTTATTTTAACAATGGCGGCGGCGGCGTCTTCATTTGACAAATGTCCAAACTCGCTTAACACCCATTGTTTATTTTCATAAGGTCTGAGCTTTTTTCAAGCATTTCTCTATCGTAATTTGATTCTATAGCCAAAATATTGCTGTCTTTTAAATGAGAAGCCATATCTGCGCATACTTTTCCGGTGTCGGTAACATATCCTATTTTATATTTTCTTGCGCAGACATTTGAAGACAAAGTAAATCCGAGCGTTTTTGACACTCTTGCGTCTCTGTGATAAACGTCAAAAGAAGATATTTCAATATCTTTTATTTTAAACGACGCGTTAACGCATACGCAGCGGCAGGCATTCATTTTTTCTCCGTATTTTCTAAAAGCATCGTCAAAGACGCAGTCGTGAGAATAGGTTTTAATATTGTGTTTAAGCAAAAAATTCAAACCCGACGCGCTTAGATGATCTCCGTGCGCGTGCGTAATAAGGGCAGCCGTAATATCTTGCGGATTTAGCCCCATTAAGCTTAAATTTTCCGTTATGTATTTAGAGCTGACGCCGCAGTCTATTAAAACAACGGCCTCGGCCGTGCGTATCAAAGAACAGTTTCCGCTTGAACCGCTTGCAAAAATACAAAAATTTAACATACGTCTCCAAATATAATCAGTAATTAATTTATTGAACTGTCGTTTATTACTTTTTCTATCGTCTTAACAGCCAAGTCTATCGCGCAATTGACGTCTTTTATGTTAAATACCGACGTCGGAGCGTGAATATATCTTGTCGGAATGCTTAAAATCCCCGTTAAAATTCCTTCGCGGTTCATGTATATCTGCGCGCCGTCTGTCATGCCGCCGTCTATTATATCTTTTTGGTAAGGGATTTTATTTTCCGACGCGGCCTCTTCCATAATCCTGCGCACTTTTTGCGAAACTATAGTTCCTCTTCCGCTTGCTTCTATCATGGTAATAGCAGCGCCCTTGCCGAGTTTAAGAGCGGAAACTTTTTCTTCAATTCCCGGAGTGTCGCCGGCGATCGTCGTGTCTATTACCAAAGCGAAATCAGGATTTACTTTAAAAGACGAAGTTTTTGCGCCTTTTAAGCCGACCTCTTCCTGCGCCGTGGCGACACCGTAAATTTCTGCGTCAATATCTGCGCTGAGTTTTTCTAAAACTTTTACAAGAGCGTAACAGCTGATTCTGTTATCGGCGGCTTTTCCGTAATATAAATCCCCGTTTAAAACGCCGGCATTGGGTTCAAAAATTATCTGGTCTCCTATATCGCATACTTTGAGAACTTCATCTTTTGAAGAAAGCCCTATGTCAATAAACATATCGGTAAATTTCAGAGGCTGTCTTGCTTCTTCGGCGGTCATTAAATGAGGCGGTTTTGTTCCTATAACGCCTTTTATGCGTTCTCCCTTTTTATTTACTATTTCAACGGTTTTTGCAGGAAGTATTGAATCGTTGATCCCGCCGACTTTAATAAAATAGATATAGCCTTCTTTCGTAATATGTTTTACCACAAGCCCGATTTCGTCCATGTGCGTTGCGATAAGGATCTTTTTTTTGCCTTTGCCTTTTTTAGCGATAACGTTGCCGAAATTGTCCGTTTCAACTTTGTCTGAAACTTTTAGAAGAGCGTCGGTCATAATTTCGGCGACGTTTTCTTCATATCCGGAAATGCCGTCCGACATCAGCAGATCTTTAAGAAGTTTTTCCATTTTATTCTCCCTTATTATTTATTTGTATAGCTTTAATTCTTTCAAGAACGGGCGGATGCGAATATTGCAAAAACACTTTAAACGCATGAGGATAAAGATTGGAAAGATTGTCAACCGACAGCTTTTTTAAAGCGTCTATCATCGCCTGCGGTTTTTTATAAGTCGTTACGGCGTAAGAGTCCGCCTCATACTCGTGTTTTCTTGAAATTGCGCTTGAAATAATGCCGGCGATAAGAGATATTGGAGAATATAGAAAAGCAAAAAATATTATGCCGGCATAAACGGAACTGTCCTGCATTTTAAACGCCTCAAACAGCCATGAAGAATTTATAAAAAGAGAAAGCAAAAAAAACATAAAAGCCAAATTTATAAATCCGAAAATCATTTGGCGTCTTACATGTCCTAACTTGAAATGCCCCATTTCGTGAGCTAAAACGCTTGTAAGCTCGTCAACGCTATGTTTTTGTATCAGAGTGTCAAACAAAACTATTCTGCGGAATTTTCCAAATCCCGTAAAAAAAGCGTTTGATTTTGAAGAACGTTTTGAGTTGTCCATTTTAAACAAACCTTTCATTTTAAAGCCTTCGGCTTTCGCGTAATTTTCAACCGAAGATTTAAGCTCGCCGTCTTCAAGAGGAGTAAATTTATTAAATAAAGGCATTATTGTTACCGGATAAATAAGAGTAAGGAAAAGCTCAAAAAGAGCGACGGCCAAAAAAGCGTAAACCCACGCGGCTTTGCCAAAACCTTCAAAAAACCACAATACTATGCTAAAAACCGCCGCGCCTATAACCGCGCCTATAAGCAGGCCTTTTATCAAATCGGAAATAAAAGTTTTGACCGTGGTCTTGTTAAAGCCGAATTTTTCTTCTATGACAAAAGTTGAATAAACAGAAAAAGGGATCTGCAAAATCTGCAGAGCAAATAACAGAACGCCGGCAAAAATAAGACCGGTCAAAATTTGCCCAAACCCAAAAGAACGGGCAAAAATATCGACAAAGTTAAAACCTCCGCAAACTATAAAAACTATTTCTGCGACAAGAAAGAACGATCCAGAAATCAATGAAAATTTCGTCTGCGTTTTAAGATAGCTTTGCGCGCGGGCATATTTATCCTCATCGTAAAAACCTTTAAATTCCCCGGGTATTTCGCCGGATATATTTTTAATATTAAGCAAATCGGCAGCAGCCTTGACCGCAAAGACCAAAATTATAAAAGAAAGAATTAAAACCGTATAAACGCTCATAAACCCGCCTTTTGTTTTTTTGTCATTATACCATTTTTTCTTAGCGCCTCCGCGCGCCGCTTGCGCAAGGCGCTGCGCAATTTTGACAGTTAAACCCTTTTTTTATAGAATCATTTATAAAGTATGAAGAAAAACAAACCTCTTTTTATCACCTTTGAAGGCGGAGAAGGCTCCGGAAAAACCAGCAACTGCCTGCTTCTTAAAGAATATCTTGAAAACAAAGGGTTTAAGGTTTTTCTTACAAGAGAACCCGGAGGCGCTTCTTTAGCCGAAACCGTAAGAAAAATTTTACTTGATCCCAATTCAAAACTTACGCCTTTAAGCGAACTTTTTTTATACGAAGCGGCAAGAGCGCAGCATATAAAAGAGATTATAGAACCCGCTTTAAAAAGCGGCGCTATCGTCATCTGCGACAGGTTTACCGACGCCACTGTGGCATATCAAGGATATGCCAGAGGCATAAATACGGGCTTAATTGGCAAATTAAACAAAGCCGCTTCTTTCGGGCTTGATCCCGCGCTTACGATATATCTCGACGTAAAGCCGGAAATAGGGCTTGGCAAAGCAAAAAAACTTAACAAAGAATCTTACGGGAAAAACGGCGACAGAATAGAGATGGAATCGCTGCAATTTCATAAAAACGTAAGGAAAGGCTATTTGGCGCAGGCAAAAAAATACCCGCAAAGAATAAAAGTCATCAAAACAGACAAAGACACTGAAAAAACCCAAAAATTAATAAGAAAAGAAGTTGACAAATGTTTGACAAAATTTTAGGACAGCAAAAAATTAAGAATATATTATCCGGACAGATAAAAAGCGCCAAAATAGCGCACGCATATATTTTTATGGGACAAGCCGGAGTAGGCAAGCGCCTTGCCGCGACGGAATTTGCAAAAATTTTAAACTGCTCGGTAAACGATTATTTTCAAACCGACGCAGGAGCCTGCGGAAAATGCCGCAATTGCGAAAAAATATCTAAAAATATTCATCCGGACGTCCATTTTATAGATTTTGCAAAGCAGGCGCAGCTGCAGGCAGAAGACGTTGAAAAACAAAAAACGCTTAAAATTGGAACCATAAGATATATGCAAAAAGAAGTGTCCACAAAAATACGCGAAGGCAGATGGAAATTTTTTATAGTTGAACCGGCGGAACAAATGAACTCGGAGGCGGCAAACTCTCTTTTAAAAACGCTTGAAGAGCCTCCGGAAAATACGATTATCATATTGATCGCAAAACATAAAGAAACTATACCGCAGACTATAGTTTCGCGTTCGCAGACTTTATTTTTTCAGCCTTTAGACAGCCGGCAAATAACGAATTATCTTATGCTTAACCGCATGATTGCGGCAGACAAAGCCGTTAAAATTGCCGCCGCCGCCGAGGGTTCTATAGAAACGGCGGAAAAATTTATAGACGAAGCCGAAAGTCAGGGAACGACGCTGTGGTTTAAGCTAAAAAATGAAAAATTATGCGCATCAGACATATTGGACATTTCAAAAGAAATTGCCAAAGACGAACCTCTCGGATATATCGACGCTATGACGGCGCAAGCAAAAAAAGAATTCAGAATGTGTCCGCATGAGACAATGCCGGCTTTGCTGCTTCTTAGACGCTCAAGAGAACTGCTTTTAAAAAACGTAAACGCGCAGACGGTTTTTGACAATCTGCTTTTTGATTTATACGAGCTTGGGAAAACGCGAAATATTCTATAACAGAGTTAAAATACGACGGTTACAACAGGAGAAAGCTATGCCAATGGCAGTCGGAGTAATGTTGAGAAGAATTAAAGATAAAGTATATGCCGACGTAGGCCGCCACGACGTAAAGCCCGGAGACAAAATAATTCTTGAAACGGAACACGGAGTTGAAACGGGCGTAGTTTTTGAAAGAGAAAAAAACATTCAAAAAGGCAAAGATCCGATAGGCAAAGTAATCAGAAAGCTTTCCGAAGAAGACAAAAAGAAACTTGCCGAAAACGAAAAAAGAAATGAAAAAGCTTTTAACGTAGTTCTTGAAAAAGCAAAAGATCACGAACTTGACATGAAACTCACCTGCGTTTCCTACACCTTTGACAGATCAAAACTTTTCGTATATTACACGTCTGAAACAAGGGTTGACTTTAGAGAGCTGATAAAGGATCTCGGACATATTTTAAAAACAAGAATACAAATGGTGCAGATAGGAGTGAGAGACGAATCTAAAATGGTCGGCGGGCTTGGCACATGCGGACGCGCGCTTTGCTGCCAGTCTTTTTTAAAAGATTTCAGCTCGGTAACCATAGACATGGCCAAAGAACAGGAATTGTCGTTAAATACTGCAAAATTATCCGGACTATGCGGAAGGCTTATGTGCTGCATATCCTATGAAAACGAACATTATAAAAATATAAAAAAAGATCTTCCGGAAATAGGAAGCGCAATAACGACGCCTGAAGGCAAAGGAAAGCTTGCGGCGATAGACTGCATAAAAGAAACGGTAACGGTGGATTTCGGCGATAAAAATTTTAAAACTTTTCCGATAGAGCGGATAACAAAACGCTCCGAACCCGAAAAGAACGACAATGCCAAAAATAAAAAAGACAAGCCTCAGGAGCGCAAATGAAAAAATTTTATATTACAACTCCAATCTATTATGTAAACGATATTCCGCACATAGGACATTCATATACGACCATCGCAGCCGATATAGCAGCCCGCTGGAAAAGGCTTAACAATTACGACGTTTTCTTTTTAACCGGAACTGACGAACACGGCGCAAAAATAGCTCAGGCCGCAAAAGAAAAAGGAAAAACCGCGCAGGAACTCTGCGACGAAATGAGTGAAAAATTTAAAGAAGCGTGGAGCTTATTAAACATATCCTACGACGATTTTATCCGCACCACCGAAGCAAGACAAAGCAAAGCCGTAAGCCAAATGGTGCAAGATCTTTTAGACAAAGGTTTTATTTATAAAAAAGAATATTCCGCCCTTTACTGCGTTGGATGCGAAAGATTTTATCCGGAAAAAGATCTCGACGAAAACGGCTGCTGTCCGTTTCATAAAACCAAACCGGTTTTACAATCGGAAGAAAATTATTTTTTCAGACTATCCTCTTTTGCCGACAAACTTCTTGAAAGAATATCAGATCCCAATCATAAAGAACACATATCTATAAGACCGGAAGAAAGAAAAAACGAAATAATCGGAAAAATCAAACTCGGGCTTGAAGACGTAAGTTTTTCAAGAACCGCAATAGACTGGGGAATTCCGCTTCCTTTTGATAAAAGCCAAACAGTTTACGTCTGGGTGGACGCTCTGATCAATTACATAACCGCAATAGGCTATCCTTCAAACCAAGAGCAGTTTAACAAATACTGGCCTGCAGACATTCACCTAATGGCAAAAGACATTTTATGGTTTCACTCGGTAATTTGGCCGGCAATGCTTATGGCGGCGCAAATCCCTACGCCTAAGCAGGTTTATTCGCACGGTTTTTTTACTCTCAACGGAAACAAAATGTCAAAAAGTCTGGGCAACGTTATATCTCCGGCGCAATTGGCGGCAAAATACGGCGTTGACGGCGCAAGATATCTTGCGGTAACGCTGATACCTTTCGGCCCCGACGGAGATATTTCATGGGATGCGCTTACTAAAAAATACAATATAGACCTTGCAAACAATCTTGGAAATTTAATTTCAAGAACGATCAAGCTTGCCGAGAAAAATTTTGATTTAAAAGTTCCGCAGACTCCCGCAGATCTATCTCTTACAAATAAAGTGGCAGAAATTTTAAACGAAAATTTCGCGCCGGCTATGGATAATTTATATCTGCACAAAGCTTCAGAAAGCCTGCAAAACGCCTTAACGCTTATAAACCGCCGGATTGAAAGCGACGCCCCGTGGAAACTTGCAAATACGGATCTGCCAAAACTTGCAAATTGCATATATTCTTATCTTCAGTCATTAAACTTAATAGCGATCCATCTGCTTGCTTTTATGCCCGAACTTTCTAAAAAAATATGGCTTATAACCGGAGCATCCGGCGATATAGAAACTTGCGCAAAAAAATATTTCGCCGACAAACAAATACCAAAAGAGGGTTTTTCGCCCTCGGGCGCGCAGCTTCAAACGGCCGGAATTTTATTTCCGAGAATTTAAGCTCAAATGCTTTGCCTCTAAAATTAAGGCTCCTCTCGGAGCAAAAACGGACAAACAATGATAATAGACACTCACGCTCATCTTTGCGACGCGCAGTTTGACGCCGACAGAGACGAAGTTCTTAAAAGAGCTTTTGAAAACTCAATAGATAAAATATTTGAAATAGCCTGCGAAACTTCCGTATGGGATAAAGCTTTAGAATTTTCAAAAACGGACGGCGTTTACGTTTCTTTCGGAATTCATCCGCACGAAGCCCAAAAAGCAAAACCCGAAGATTTTACAAAACTTGAAACGCTTTTAAAAAATAAAAAAACGATAGCTTTAGGCGAAATAGGGCTTGACTACCATTACGACTTATCCCCGCGCAAAATACAAAGAGAAATATTTTTCAAACAGCTCGACATCGCCGTAAAACTTGATATTCCAATTATAATACATTGCCGCAGCGCCTACGAAGATCTTGCAGAGATATTTAAAAATTATCAAAAACTCCCCAAAGGAGTAATACACTGTTACGCGGGAACCCCGCAAGAAGCCGAATTTTTTACCGGATTCGGTTTTCTTCTGGGAATTGACGGCCCGCTGACTTATCCTAAATCAGATAATGCGCGCCTGGTCGCAGCGCAGACTGACATCTCAAAACTTCTCATTGAAACGGACTGCCCTTATCTTGCCCCTCAAAAATACAGAGGCAAAAGAAACGAACCGTCGTATATAACGGAAACGCTGAAAGCCTTAGCTGCGATAAAACGAGTTTCTTATGAAGAAGCGGCCGCTATCACTTCGCAAAACGCGATAAAACTATTTGGCATATAAAAAAATCAAAACGGCATTTGCGGGAGCAAAATTATGAACACAATATCTTATGTTATGGGAAATAATTTATATTTAAATATAACAAACCGCTGCATGATGTCCTGCCCTTACTGCATAAAACACAAATGGGGCAACGATTTCAACGGCAACGATTTAAAACTTGAAAAAGAACCTACGGCGCAGGAAGTAATAAATTCCATAGGCGACCCGAAGAAATACGGCGAAATAATTTTCTGCGGATACGGCGACGCGCTTGTAAGGCCGCAAGAAGTAAAAGAAATATCAAAATGGATAAAAGATAAAGGCGGGAAAGTAAGGATCAATTCGGCGGGGCTTGCAAACCGCTATCACGGCAAAAACATTTTACCGCAGTTTAAAGGCATTATAGACACAATTTCAATAAGCCTCAACGGCTCAAACCCCAAAGAACATAACGAACTCAACAGGCCTATGTATAAAGAAGAATCGTTTGACGAAATTATAAAATTTGCAAAAGAAGCAAAAAAATACATACCGGAAGTCGTTATAACCGCCGTCGAACTTCCGGGTCTTGACGTCTCAAAAGTCGCAGAAATTGCGAAAAAAGCCGGAGTTTCATTTAGAGCGAGGTCTTATCTTGACGAAGACGACAACAATAAAAATTGAAATAAAAAAAATATTTCAGCTGGCATCCGTTCCTCTGGGGATATTTGTTTTGTCCGCAGCGCTTGGAGCCGTAAGCTTAGCAAGAAGCCGCGTTCATATCGAAGTTGACGGACAAACAAGAGCCGCCGCCGCATATAAAAATTTCACGCTTGGACAAATTCTTGCAAAAACAGGCATAACGTCCGCAGAAAGCGACATCGTCTCCCACGACGTAAACAAACCTGTTAAACCTCTCTCTTTGGTAAAAATAACGCGCGTAAAAAAAGAAAAAAAGAAAATCACCGAACACGTTCCTTTCAGAATGACGTGGAGCAGAAGATATAATTCAAACTTGAGAAAAACCGAACTTCAAAAAGGCGTTGAAAAAACAATAACGAAAAATGTGATTGAAACGTTTTACGACGGCAAGTTTTATTCAAGAGAAACGCTTGATGAAAAAATAATCGCAAAAGAAATTTACCGCCTTGCTCTCTTAAGCGCAGACAATAAAGTTGAAAAAATTTACGACCTTACTAAAGCCGCCGTGATGAAAATGGTCGCAACGGCATATTACCCCGGCGATCCTCTCGCATGGGGAGACGGCACGATAACTTTTCTCGGACAGAAAATGCAAAGAGGCAT
>JAISRM010000160.1 GCA_031273645.1 Endomicrobium sp. | reverse complement strand
ATACCGAAGAAGAAAAAGACAAACTTATATCAAAACAGCTTGAGATATGCGGCATGGTGGTAAAAAAGCACAAAGAAGCTCAGGACAGAGGACAGATAGAAGTAAGCGTAACGCCTTTTATCATCCTATTTTGCCTTTGTTGTGCGATACTAACTGCGCTCATCAGTCTTCTCCAAGCATGACTTTGCCTTCAAAAAGGTTTGCTCACCCCGAGGACGCCAAATGGCATGTAGAAAACGCGGTTTCTTATTATGAAAAAATTTTCGGAAAAAAACCTTTGGGAATGTGGCCTTCGGAAGGTTCTGTTTCAAACGAGATGAGCGCGATTGTTTCAGAGGCGGGGATTAACTGGATTGCCACCGACGAAGCGATACTTTTCAACAGCGCAAAAGAAATTGCCGGAGACAGACGGTTTTTGTTTAGACCGTTTAATCTTTCCGTTAACGGAAAAAATTTAAAAATAATATTCAGAGATCACGGGCTTTCCGATTCGATAGGATTTGTTTATTCTAAATGGAATCCGGAAGACGCCGCAGCCGATTTTGTAAATAAAATAAGAAACATAGCTCTTTACGCCGGAGACTCTTACGATGCTCCTCTTGTTTCGGTGATTCTTGACGGAGAAAACTGCTGGGAATATTACAGCAACGACGGGCGGGATTTTCTAACAAAACTTTACGAGAAATTAAGCGCCGACGATCTTATAGAAACCGTAAGAATAAGCGATTATCTTGAAAAATTTCCTCCAAAAAATACGATAACGAATTTAACGGCGGGCTCGTGGATAAACGGCAATTTCGGAATATGGATAGGCCATAGCCAAGACAATGCGTCGTGGGATTATCTTAGCGCCACAAGAGATTTTCTTGTGGATTTTATTGAAAAAAATCCCGAGTTTAAAGGTTGCGATAATGAACGGCAGGCGTGGGAAACGCTTTACGCCGCAGAAGGTTCCGACTGGAACTGGTGGTACGGCGACGATCATTCTTCCGGCAACGACGCGGCTTTCGATTATATTTACAGACAGCACTTAATAAAGGTTTACGAATGTTTGGGACAGCGTCCGCCTGACGCGCTTTATAAAGCGATAAAGAACACTCCTAAAAAAGTAAACGCGGTCAAGCCTTCTTCTTTTATAAACCCTAAAATAGACGGCAAAGTTACGAATTTTTTTGAATGGAAAAACGCCGGTTATTACGAAGTCGGACATTCCGGCGGCTCCATGCATCAGGTTTCAACCGCTTTAAAATCTTTTCATTACGGATTTAACGCTGACAAATTGTTTTTAAGGCTTGATTTTGGCGATGACATATCTTTAAAAGTTCTTGAAGATTTAACTCCGCGCATAATATTTTTAAATCCCGTTGAGGCGCAGGTATCCCTGAATTTTAATTCTGAGGCAAAGCCGAAAGAATTTTTTATTAAGTCGGGAGATATCCAAAAGGAGCTCGATTATTCTTTGGTTTCTTACGGAAAAATAATGGAAATAGCAATTCCTTTTTCAGCGCTGGGGCTTCCGGAAAAATACGATGTCATAGAATTTGCAATAAGCATAGACAAAAATAAGATGGAAATTGAAAGATGGCCTTATCAGAGTTCAATAATTATTCCAAAACCGTCCGACAGTTTTGTTTTTGCAAATTGGAGCGATTAGAGCAAAAACTGCGTTTATAAATAACAGGAGCAAACCGATGAAAATAAAAGAAATAGAAATCGACGGTAACAAATTTCAGGGTTTTGAAGGAGAAATCGCGCCGGGAACAAACCTCGTTTTTATCAAAGGATCCAAAGGCTTTATTATGTGCGGATATTTAAATATGGATACTGCGGATAAATTTAATAATATTGCCGCGATAGCCGTCGGCGTAAAATGTATTGACGATATGCTTAATACAAAAATAGTAAAAGTTTCAGCTGCGGCTAAAAATTTTGGAATTAACGAAGGCATGCCCGTCAAAGAAGCGCTTTTAAAGCTTAATTGTTAATCACAGACTTCGTCTGTTTTATTAAAAGACGGCTTGTGTATGCGTTGTTTTGCTTTGTCTTTCCTGCGAAAGCGGGAATTGTTCTGTGTTGTCATTCCCATGTTTTTAATATTTGTTCTTCCTTAGCAGACTGCACTCGAGTGTTTTTATCGGGTGGGAATCCAAGTTTACTAAAAAATTCTTTTTACATAATAACTTTTTAGAGAGATAATAAATGAAACAAAAATTTAAGACGCCGTATTATTTAATCGACGAGCGCAAGCTGCTAAAAAACATGAAAAAAATAGAGTATGCGCGCAAATTCAGCGGCGCAAAATCCGTTTTAGCTCTTAAATGTTTTTCGGCTTTTTCGGTTTTTGGCTTGATGAGCAAATATATGGACGGAACGACGAGCTCTTCTTTCTACGAAGCAAAGCTCGGTTACGATACTTTCGGCAAAGAAACGCATGCTTTCAGCGTAGCATATTCAAAAGACGATATTGACGGCCTTAAAAAAATATCGGACAAAATAATTTTTAATTCCGTCTCGCAATTAAATCATTTTTATAACGATGTAAAACGCCTTAAAATCGGTTTGAGAATAAATCCCGGAATCAGTTATTCGCATTTTGATTTGGCAGATCCGGCGAGAAAATATTCGCGTTTGGGAGTATTTGAAATCAAAGAAGTTGAAAAAGTTTTAAATAAAATCGACGGAGTAATGTTTCATTATAATTGCGAAAACGGCGATTTTGAAATTTTTAGCGAAATGCTTGATAAAATTTCTGCAAAATACGATAAAGTTTTAAAGAAAATCAACTGGGTAAGTTTGGGAGGGGGGATATATTTTACAAAAGACGGATACCCTCTTGATAAATTTTGCGCAAAACTTAAAGAATTTGCCGCAAAACATAACGTTCAAGTTTATCTTGAGCCGGGAGAATCTTCAATTACAAACAGCTGCGAGCTTGTTACGACGGTTTTAGATATTGTAAATAACGGAAAAACGATTGCCATAGTTGACGCTTCAATCGAAGCTCACATGCTTGATTTGCTTATTTACAGGCTTTCGGCTAAATTAGAAGAAAAAACGGGAGCAAACGAGTATATAATCGCCGGACGTTCTTGTCTTGCCGGAGATGTTTTCGGCGAATATAAATTGAAAAGAAAGTTAAAAGCCGGTTCCGAAATCAGGTTTTCCGACGCCGCCGGATATACAATGGTTAAAAAAAACTGGTTTAACGGCGTAAAAATGCCCTCGATAATAGTAAAAAGATTGAACGGTAAAACTGAAATCATAAGACAGTTTTCTTATAATGATTATGTAAAAAGTTTATCATAGCGAATTGTTAACAATACCCCGCAGCTTGCTGCAGGAAACAACTTAATACTCTGGCAACAAAACAGACGCAGTCTGAAAAGAAATAATGTTAAAAACTATGTTAATATTAAAAGTGGATTCCCATTTTCATGGGAATGACAGACACAAACGAAACAGACGTAGGCTGTGTTTATGTGAGATGACAAAACAGACACTGTCTGTGTCCCATAAAACAGACGCAGTCTGAAAAGAAATAATGTTAGAAACTATATTAATATTAAACATGGATTCCCATTTTCATGGGAATGACAGACACAAACAAAACAGACGCAGTCTGTCGTCTTTCAGTTTGTCATTCCCGCGTTTTTAATATTTTTTCTTCCTTAGCAGCCTGCGCCCGAATGTTTTTATCGGGTGGGAATCCACGTTTACTAAAAAATTCTTTTTACACCGATAGAGATATTCTATCGCAGAATGCTTAGGAATAAAAGAACATTGCTTTTTTAAAAGAAGTAATGTTAGAAACAATATTAATAATTAAACATGGATTCCCATTTTCATGGGTTGATGACAGACACAAACAAAACAGACACAGTCAGTGTTTCATAAAACAGCCGCAGTCTGTCTTTCAGTTTGTCATTCCCGTGAAAACGGGAATCCACGTTTACTAAAAAATTATTTTTACATCTCGTTTTTAAAAAGAAAGAAATAATGTTAGAAACTATATTAATATTAAAAGTGGATTCCCATTTTCATGGGAATGACAGGCACAAACAAAACAGACACAGTCTGAAAAGAAATAATGTTAGAAACCATATTAATAATTAAACATGGATTCCCATTTTCATGGGAATGACAAACACAAACAAAACAGACGCAGTCTGTATTTCATAAAACAGGCGAAGCCTGTCCCATTTTCATGGGAATGACAGACATAAACAAAACAGACGAAGTATGGGGTGCAGGCTGCTTAGGAAGAAAGAACATTAATACTTTCGGCAATGACAGACACAAACAAAACAGACGAAGTCTGTGTTTCCAAGTTTACTAAAATTTTTTTTACATCTTTAACGGCGCAATCGGAAAAGAAATTATGATGCGCAAGTTTCATATTTTCCATATTGTTTTTACCGTATCCCATACTTTTTCTTTGCTTATGGAGTTTATGTCGAGCTTTGAATGATGAACGCCGGCTGAAGAATCAAAATTTTCCGGATATAGTATAGTTTGTTTAACGTTATAAAACTTGGGATATTCCACAAAAAGTTTATTGTCGTTTCCGCATGAAATGCATATGCAGTTTGCTCCGCCTATAACTGCGCAGTGCATAAGCGAGGTGTCGGCCGTCAGGCAATATTTTGAAGCGGCCGCTATGCGCATGGCTTCTTTTAAAGACGTTTTGTTAAACAGATTTACAACGTTTTTTACGCCGTTAAAACATTTTTTTAAAGTTTTAGCGTTCCCTTTTCCAAGCACCGCTATTTTTTTTCCTGAACTTTCGCATATGCGCCGCGCGATGTAAACAAAATTTTCAGGATTCCAATTTCTTGCGCGCGAAGTTGTAAACGGAACAAAACACGCGTAGTCGGCGCAGCCCATAATTTTTTTTGCGGTTTCAAGAGCCTGTTCTTTTGAAAACGGCAATTGCAGGTCTGGAAGGGAAAACGGAGTTTCAAAATAGTCTGACAAAAGTTTTTTGTAATGTTCAAGTATGAAGTCGTTAAGATTTACATTGACGATTCTGTCGTAATAAGCGTCGGGTTTATCGTTGAAATCAATCGCGGAAATATACTTTCTGCCGGCTTTTAAGCGGTTAAACAAGCCGATATTGGTATTGTGCTTTGTCTGCATGTTCATTAAAACTGCAAATTTCTGTTCTGTCAGATGTCTGTTTTTTGAATCTGCCGCCAGTCTTTTCATATATCTTGGTATAAAAAACAGCAGCTGCGTTTTTCTCTTTACAAATCCGAAAAGAAAATTTCTTGCCGATTCAAAATATACGTTTTTAAAAACGTATTTGTCGTTTTCGGCAAAAGCCTCTTTATAATTTTTAGCGCAAAGAAAATCCGCAGATATATTTTTCTTTTCAAACGCAGATTTCAGCTGTTTGAAAAACATGCGTAAAAATAAAAAATCGCCTATGCCGTCAAATTTAAACAACAGTATTTTATTTTTGGAAACTTTTACCGTAATAAATTTCATTTGCGTTAAAAAAAACATTATCTTGATGTGAAACGTCAAGAATTTATTTAGAATGCTTTCGCCTCTTAAGGCAAACTTGGCCGCCATAGCCGTTAGAAGATCGTTTCTGCGAAGCTCTTCTACAAAGTTTTTAAACGGCATTTTTTGTTTTTCAGACTTTGACACGAACACTTTGTACTGGTGCTTTATGGCTTTTGGCATTTGAAGAAGATATAGTTTTCGCGCATTTTTGTCGACGCTCATTGTTTTATAAAACAATGAGCACCAATTGTATAGCTGCCTGCATGTAAGGCCTGTGTCAGGGTTAACGGTATCTCTGTTGGCGTGCTCTCTGCAAAAAACGGCGTTATTGTCGGCTATTACCGCGCAGTTTCCCTGTTTTGCAAGCCATAATGCGTAAGGCCAGTCGTTAATTTTACCGTAAGAGTTAAAATCAGGTTTGATCTTTTTAAATAAATCGGCGCGGTAAACAAAGCTGCATATGCATGAAGAGTATTTTGGCGCTATTAAAGTTGAAGCAAATTCATAATCTTTTTTTATCTCTATGTATTCGTTGGAAAGGCATCCTAAAGAATTGAAATCGGGAACGTTATTTTCTTTAAACCACGTAAAACACGATGAAATAAAAACCGGATTGTTAAAAGCGTTGATTGCGGCAAGAACGCGTTCGACATATTGAGGGTGCAAGATGTCGTCGTCGTGAAAAAACATCGTATATTTTGCGCTTGCAAGGTTTTGAGCCTTTAGAAAATTGGCGTGTCCGCCTTCATTTTTGGAGGCTTTTATGTAATTTATCCCGTCGAACTCTTTTACCGTTTCAGAGGTGGCGTCGGAACTTGCATTGTCGAGGACGGTTATTTTAAAATCTTTAACCGTCTGTTTTTTAATGCTGCCGACAGCCTGTCTGAGATAGCTGCAGCGGTTATAAGTGGCTATAAATACTTCTATATCTTGAGGTTGAGAGAGCATATAAAGATTATCCTTGTTTCATTTTTTTATCTGCCGTTTTAAATCTGCAAATTACGGAGCGGATTGCGTAAAAAATAATTGTATCAAAATCGGGCTTTAATTTAAAATTACAGCGCGCCGTTCCGGCGCGCCGAGTTTGTGTTTTGCGGGCATATAAGTTATAATACGCGAATATCCGCTTGACGCGTTTTTTTGCGTCTGCGGACATTTTAATGTATGTCGAGGCGCATGAACTATGAAAATAAAAAAACTTATCAAAAAAATAAAACCGGAATCAAAATCCGAGAAAAAAAAATCTTTTTGGTCAAGCCTTAATCCTAAATCGTACTCAGATTTAAAAAGAGTATGGCTTACTTACGTTTTGCCGCAGTGGAAGCTTTTAGTTGTTTCAATGACGTTTATGGTGGCTTTTGGAGCGCTGGAAGCTCTTTCGGTCAAAATGCTTGAACCGGTTTTTAACGAGGTTTTTATCGATAAAAATAAGGAAGTGCTCTATATAGTGGCTCTTCAGATCTTAGGGTTGTTTGCCGCTAAGGGCATAGCTTATTACATACAGTCGGTCAGCATGGTGAGAATAGGCACGAATTTTACGCAAAGGCTTCAGGTTGATTTATACGACAAATTGATAGTTCAGGATATGGAATTTTTTCACCGCAATAATTCCGGCTCGCTGATAACTTATTTTATACAAGACATAAATATGATAAGAGACGCGGTTTTAAATTCCGTTACGACTCTTGTAAAAGACACTTGTTCCGTAGTGTTTTTAATAGTTTTAATGTTTGTAAAAAGTTTTGAAATGGCCGTAGTTATGTTTGTGCTTTTTCCCATAGGGTTTTATCCTATTATTTATTTCGGCAAAAAAATTAAAAAAATATTTTCTTCCCAGCAGCTTTCTTTTTCAAGTTTGTATTCTTCTCTTACGCAGTCTTTTCAGGGCATTAAAATAGTGAAATCCTACAATATGGAAAAATCCGAAACTAAAAAAATCGCCGATAACGCTAAAGCCATAGCCGACATTCAGGTAAAAATGGCTAAGACAAACAATATATTAAGCCCGCTGATGGAGTTTCTCGGCGGTTTTGCCGCCGCAGCAACGCTTTGTTACGGCGGATACAAAATCGTCAACGGCACTCTTACGACAGGCGCGTTTATGGTGTTTTTGCTGGCCATCATAGCGGCTTATAAACCGATGAAATCTATTGCAAGCCTTAATATGCGCGTGCAAATGGGCGTTAAGGCTATAGAGCGCGTTTTTACAATTATGAACGCCGAGCCGGTTATTTACGATAAAGCCGACGCTAAAGAACTTGAAGTTTCAAAAGGACGCATTTTAATTGATAATATTAAGTTTGACTATGCGCCGGGTCATGAAGTTCTGCACGGAATTTCTATGGAAATAAAAGAAGGCGAAACGGTAGCGATAGTGGGCGCGGCAGGCTCGGGAAAATCCACAATAATAAATCTTCTTTTAAGGTTTTACGACGTTAAAGAAGGCCGCGTTTTAATAGACGGTCAAGATGTCAGAGACGTGCGCCTTAAATCTTTAAGAAACAAAATAGCGTTCGTATCCCAAGACGTCGTGCTTTTTGACGACACTATAGAAAAAAATATATTGATGGGAAATCCCGACGCGTCTGCGCAAGACGCTATAGAAGCCGCAAAAAACGCTGCGGCCGATAATTTTATAACTCATCAGAAAAACGGATATAATACCGTCGTAGGCGAAAGAGGCGGGAATTTATCCGGCGGTCAAAAACAGATGATATCAATTGCCCGGGCAATGTTAAAAAACGCGCCAATACTTCTTCTCGACGAAGCTACGAGTTCCCTTGATACTAAATCTGAAAGAATGGTTCAGGAAGGTCTTGAAAAGCTTATGAAAGGAAGAACTTCAATAGTAATAGCCCACCGTTTGTCCACAATAGTCAATGCCGACAGAATATACGTTTTTGATTCCGGAAACATAGTTGAAAGCGGTACCCACAAAGAACTTCTTGTCCAAAACGGTTATTATTCAACCCTTTACAACATGCAGTTTAAAAATTAAATGATCCCTTTTGAACATGCATGCCTGATTACAAAATTTTCCTCCATATTGTCATTAGACCTCTTTCCGAACTCAGAGTTCAAAATTGTGGATAGCAGCTATTAAGTTAAATCTTAATCCGAAACGTTTTCTTCT